>SLPW01000231.1 GCA_007131755.1 Myxococcales bacterium
ACGACGATCTCTTTGCCGTCTGCACTCGACGATGCTAAGGCATCGCCTCGTTTCGACGGCTTCGACCTCGTCGCCCAGTCCTCGGCCTCAATCAATCATCTTCACTGTGGCCGTGTACTAGGGGCGATGGGTGATGGCGAGGAGCCCGATGTCGACGTCGAGGCAATCCGTGGCGAAATCGCTGAGATTTTGGCGCCTGTGCGGGGTGCCTTCGGGCGACCCGACTCCAGGGGGGATTACGCCAACGAGGCGGATTTCAAGAAATTGGGGCGGCGGGGCCGGGACTACGAGGCCGCGGGCTATCGAGAGGCCGCGCGGACCGTGTATTCCGTCGTCGCTGAGGGACTGGAATCCAATCGCCATCTCTTCAATCCCCATCGCGGGTGGCACGGTTCCCTGCGGGAGGCGTTGCTGACTCGGCTCGATCAATTGGGGGAAGAAGGGGAAGAAAAGAGCAAGGCCGCGGGGGTCGATTGCTTATAGCCGTTGCCACCCTCGCGCCGCTGACCTATCCTCGTCGTGAACTCCATTTCCAGATGGCACGACAGGGAACGAGACGATGATACCCTCCGCATTGGTGGCCCAACTCGAACGGGGCATGCGCGACTTCTTGAAGGCCAGCTTCTGGTCGAATCATCGCGAGTTCTCCGAGATGCTGGACCGCTTCATCGACGGGGTTCCGAATCAAAAGTCTCCCCTTTTTCGGGGGCCCTACGTGTCGATGAAACTGCCCTTTCAAACCGGGTCGGCGGGTCGGGACTATTTCCCCGATCTGCCAATGGAGTTTCCGCCCTACGGACACCAGCAGGCGGCGTTTGAGCGACTCGGCGGCGACAAGACGAAAAATACCCTCGTCGCCACCGGGACGGGCTCGGGAAAAACGGAGTGCTTCTTATTTCCCATCCTCGACTATTGTCTTCGCTTCCATCATAGGCCGGGGATCAAGGCCATCTTGATCTATCCCATGAACGCCCTGGCCCAGGACCAGGCCCGGCGCTTCGCCGAGGAGATCTGGAATAAGGACAACCTGAAGTCGAAGGTGCGGGCAGGTCTCTACGTCGGGAGCAAGGAGCGGGTCCCTCATACCGAAATGGGCCCGGACTTCGTGCTCACCGACAAGGAGAAGATCCAGAAATACAAGCCCGATATCTTATTGACCAACTACAAGATGCTCGACTACCTGCTGACTCGTCCGAGGGACCAGCAATTATGGGAGGACAACGGCCCGGAGACGCTCAAATATATGGTCGTCGACGAGCTCCACACCTTCGACGGCGCGCAGGGCACGGACCTGGCCTGTCTGCTCCGCCGGCTCAAAGCGCGGCTCAAGACTCCGGAGCGTCACCTCTGTTGTGTCGGCACGTCGGCGACCCTCGGAGGCGACGAGGGTTCGGAGAGCCTCGTCGAATACGCGGAAAAGATCTTCGGCGAGCCCTTCGGTCCGAACTCCGTCGTCGGCGAGTCGCGTCAGCGGCGCGGTGAGTTCTTCGATACCTACATCGACTTCGTGGATATCCCGCAAGAGGTGGATGCCATGGATCCGGAGAGCTTCCACGACGCCGACGCCTACGTTCGGCGTCAGCTCGACCTGTGGTTTGGCCATCTACCCCACCGGGGCGGACTGAGCGAAGAGGGGGCACTCAACCGGCTGACCCTGGGGGCTACGCTCAAGAAGCACGCCTTTTTTCGCAACCTGGTCGGCGCTCTCGAGGGCACTCCCCAGGCCGTCGACGAGCTCATCGAGCGATTTCGGCACCACACCTTTCTGGCCACCTCCGAAGAACCTGCGGGCCGTCGGTATACAAGGCTCGTGCTGACCAGTCTGTTGACGTTGGCCTCGGAGGCGAAACGCCCTGCCCGCTCCGGCGTCCCCGCCGACGAATGGAGTGCTTACGACGGCCCCACCGCCCCGTTGGTGCAGACGCAGATCCAGCTCTGGCAGCGAGAGATGCGTCGCATGGTCGCCACCGTGAGCGAACACCCGACGCTTCGCCATCACGACGACCTGACCCGTGAGCAGCGCCAGCGCCATCTGCCCGTGGTATATTGCCGTGAGTGCGGCACCATGGGATGGGTCACCAAGATCGAGGCCGATAGCAAGCAGCGGCTTCAGGTCCAGCTCAAGGCGCTCTACGCCGCCTATTTCGCCGACGACGACCGCATCCGCTATTTCTTTCCCGCCTCCTCGGGCCTCGAGGGCCGCCGCTACTTCGTCGACCCCGACGGGTTGACCCGCCATCGCGAACCACCCGAGCAGCATCGACCTGATAGCCCGGCCCTCGAAAAACCGAAGCCCCTGGAGGTGGTGTTTACGGAGAATCTTCATAAGACCAAGCGAGGGCTTCGCTCCCACAAGGATTGCCCCGGCTGCAACGCCAAGGACAGCCTGTCGCTCATCGGATTTCAGGCCGCCACGCTGTCGAGCACCTATATCAATCAATTATTCGCCTCGAAATTCAACGACGACAAAAAGCTGTTGACCTTCTCCGACTCCGTACAGGACGCCGCCCATCGCGCGGGCTTCTTCGGTGCCCGCACCTGGCGCTTCAACCTGCGGGTGGCCACCCAGCAGGTGGTCGACGAATACGGCGATCTGCCTCTGGCCGAACTCCCCCATGCCGCGGCCAGGTACTGGCGCGAGAAGATGGGGCTTCCCCGCTGGGTCGCCACCTTCATCGCCCCCAATATGACCTGGCTCGACGAGTGGCAGCGCCTCAAAGACAGCGGTAAAATCGAGGCCGACGACGACCTGGTGCCGTTGATCGAGAGGCGGCTGTCCTGGGAGATCTTCGGCGATTATTCGCTTCGGTCTCAAATCGGTCGCTCACTCCCCCGTATGGGCGCCTCCGCTGCCTATATCCCCACCGAAAAAGTGGACGCGGCGCTCGCCGCGTGCCTGACGGTCCTCCAAAACGAAATCGGCGCTCTCAGGGAGTGCCCCGCCGAGCCGCTGCGTCCGGCGATCTACGGGGTGCTGCAGCGGATGATCGAGCGCGGTGCCATCTTCCAGCCCGAGTTGGACGAGAGCTATCTCGAATCCGGCGGCGACAATACCTTCGTGATGAGTCAAAAGCGAAAGCACCTGCCGGACTTCAGCCCACAGAGCCGACTGCCCTCCTTCCTGGCAACGAACCGAACGAAGCGCTTCGAGCCTCTGTCCAATCGCTCCCGAGGCGCCCGTCGGCCCGACCCCACATGGCACGAGACCTGGCTTGCTCGAAATCTGGAGGCTTCGACGCTCCTCGGCGAGGGGATGGCCCAATATGCCTGGGAGCTGATCTTCGATGCTCTGGTGGAGCATGGTGTGCTCGAGAAGAGAATCTACGGCGGGACCACCGTCTGGGGGCTGGCGCCCGGTGCGTTGCGGGTGAGCTCCGAGACGAGGGAGCTTCGCTGTAGCGAGACGGGGACGCCCATGATCGTCGCCGCTCCGGTGGCGTCGGTATGGGAGGGGGCCCCGTCGACAGCTCCCGGCGCCTCGACGGGCAGCTACGAGTCCACTGGAAGGAGCGAGCCCACCTATTTCGCCCGGCTCTACTCCGAGGGCGACGTGGAGCGGATCATCGCCGACGAACATACGGGGCTTCTCGAGAGAGATGAGCGCACAGAGCTCGAAGAGCATTTCAAGAGTGATGAGCCGCGGCCATGGTATCCCAATCTATTGTCCTGTACGCCGACGCTGGAGATGGGCATCGACGTGGGCGACCTGTCGACGGCGCTCTTATGTTCCGTTCCCCCGTCGCAGGCCAATTATCTGCAGCGCATCGGACGCGCCGGCCGTCGTGACGGAAACGCGCTTCTCATCACGCTGGCGAATATCCGAAATCACGACCAATATTTCTTCGAAGAGCCTCGGGAGATGATCGCCGGACAGGTCAACCAGCCCGGCATCTTCCTGCGGGCCTCAGCGGTGCTGGAGCGGCAACTGACCGCCTTCTGTATGGACTGCTGGGCCGCCGACGCCGACACGGACCCGCAGGCGCTGCCCTCGACCCTCGGCGATGTACTCGAGAATCTGGAGCCGAAAGACCCGACGAAATTCCCCCATAACCTCATCGAATATATCAAACCGCGGCAGACGGAGCTCTTCGAGCGCTTCGTCGACCTCTTCGAGCCCTACGTCACCGACGATGTGGTCGATCATCTTCGTCGTTTTCTCTATGGCCACGACGCAGAACAGGGCTCATTGGCGTGGCGAATTCTCGACGGCCTGGGCGATCAAAAGCGGCTTCAAAAATCCAATCGCACCGAGATGGGCCGCCTGAAGCGGCGAATCGACGAGTGGGAAGCCCGAAAGGTGCTTGGCGAGGACGACAAGAAGAGTCTGGAAGAGGCGAAGCAAGAGCGCAACGCGCTCATTCAATTGAACGCGAAGCTCTCGTCACGGCATACCCTGCAATTTTTCACCGACGAGGGATTGCTCCCCAACTACGCCTTTCCCGAGGCCGGGGTGACTCTGAAGTCGATCATCTGGCGACGCACGAAGAGTGATGACGGCAAGAAACGGGGCTTCGATTCCGTCTCCTATGAATACGAACGGCCGGCGCGGTCTGCCATCCGGGAGTTGGCCCCGCATAATACCTTCTACGCCGGGGGCCGCCAGGTGACGATCGACCGGGTGGACTTGAGCCCCGACACCATCGAGGAGTGGCAATTCTGCGACAGGTGCAATTACGCCGAGAAGGTGACGGGCCGCTCCGAGCATAAGGACTGCCCCGCCTGTCAGAGCCCACAATTCGGCGATATCCAGGCCCAGAAGCGCTCCATGGTGCGGATGAGGCGCGTCTACGCCTCCACGCCGGAGCGAAAGAGCCTTATCACCGACGATCGCGAGCAGCGTCGACCCCGCTTTTACCAAAAGCAGATGCTCGTCTCCGTGGAAGAGCACAATATCTCCGGCAGCATGGCCATCGAGGATCCGGCGATGCCCTTTGGCTACGACTTCGTCAAGGGGGCGAAGTTTATGGAGATCAACTTCGGAGAGTTCAGCGACCAGGGAGAAAAATTCAGCATCGCCAATGAGGAGGCGATGCGTAACGGCTTTCAGGTCTGTCGAGATTGTGGACGCGTCAAGGGAAATTCGGACGACGAGATCCACCACACCTACGGCTGTCGAAGCCGCAACAAGACCCACGACGAGCGCATCGAAGATTGCCTCTTTTTGTACCGCGCCTTTCACTCCGAGGCGGTGCGGGTGCTATTGCCCTTCGTGAATCGCCCGGGCTACAAGACGAAGCTTCAATCGCTGATGGCCGCGCTGAATCTGGGGCTCGAGGAGTATTTCGGAGGCCAGATCGGCCACCTGGAGACGGCGGTATATTCCGAGCCCGGCGACGAGGACTCACCGCGAAAGACCTTCCTCGTCCTCTACGACACGGTCCCCGGTGGCACGGGCTATATCAAGGACCTCCTTGGCGAGGCGAAAGATGGGGACGGACCGGCGATTTTTGCCGTCCTCGAGCGGGCTCTGACTCGACTGACGGCGTGCAAATGCCGAAGGGACTCCGACGAAAAAGACGGCTGCTACGCCTGTCTCTTCGCCTACCGCAATAGCTTCGACATGGAAGAGACCTCCCGAAAGGTGGCCGTGGAGCTGCTCTCGGAGATCTTGAAATTCCGCGACGAACTCACCCCCGTCGACTCTCTGGGCGCTGTCCAGATGAGCGGGCTCTTCGACAGCGCCCTCGAGGCTCGTCTCGTGGAGGCCATCCGACGCGAAGAGTCCGTGACGGTGATCCCGGAGGTCATGGAGGGAAAGTCGGGGTTTCGCTATCGGCGTGACAGCGATGAGGACGGCGACCCTGTGGCCTGGGAGCTCGTGCCGCAGATAAGAGTGAAGAAATCGGCCCGCGTCGTGGCGGCGATGGAGATCGATCTTCTGGCCCGATTCGGGCGCGTCGACGCCGAGGGGCGCCAATTCGCGATCTTCACCGACGGCTATAAAGACCATCAATCGCGAATCGGCTACGACTTCTTCCAGCGCATGGCCCTGGTGCGTGGCGGCCACCGATATAGCTGGTCCCTCAGTTGGCACGACGTGGAATCCTGTTTCACATCGATGGACCGCTTCTTCTTCAATCTCCTCGGCGCCACCGATCAGGGTTTCGAGCGATCTGCGATGGTGCAGATGGCCAAGACCTTCGGCGTCTACGATTGGGTGCGCTCCAATGCCGATGAAAATAGCATGATATGGCTCAACGATTTGCTCCAGCGAAGGCCCGAGGCGGCAGAGCGAATCATGAAGAGGTTCGCCCTCGCCACCATCGCTGGTGGTATGTTGCTACCTCAGGGCGCGAGCAGCGACGAGACCTTCGCCGGCTGGAAAGAGCAATTATCGCGGCGAATAGGCTCGCAGATCACACAGGTCCTGATCCCTGAAGACGCTCCTCAGCCGCTGGTACATCGACTCGTGCTCACCGAGGAGGGGGCGACGATGGAGATCTACGCCCTCTGGACCCAGCGGGGCATTCAAGAGACGAGCCCTCGAGAGATGAGGGTCGTGGTATGGCTCGACGACGAACCGGAGCTTCGAGGACAGCCGGGGTTTCGACGCCTGTGGAACGGAGCGCTGCGGCTCTTCAACCTTCTGCAATTTCTGCCCCGAACCTACTTCGTCACCAGCACCGACGATGAGCGAGTCGATCTGGGAGCGCTGGTCGCCCAGGATCTCCAGAGCAGCGACGATCCCGCCGAGTCGACGCAGGGACTGATGCCGATGGATTGGAGGGACGTCCGCGAGGAGATGCTCGAAGAAGATCGCCATCTGGTCGACAAGCTCTTCGATGCCCGCGCTCCCCTACCAACACCGATCTTCGCCCTGCTCGACGACCACGGGCATACCCGGGGAGCCGAGGCGGAGCTGGCCTGGCCGGACCTCGAATTCGCCCTGGTATATGTCGAACCCGGAAATATCGCCGACGAACAGGCGATGCAGGCCTTCGAAGACCAGGGATGGACGACCTGGGCCTTCCAGCGAGCATTGGAAGACCCGGAAGAATTGATCGAATATCTCGACGAATTGAGCTGATCCGACGCGAGGAATACTGATGGGAATTTTCGAAAATAAATTGCGCGTGGCCATCTCCGACGATTTTCTGGAGGCCCTCAACGCTCTGCCCCGCAATACGACCAAGAAGGTCCAGAAATTTATCCGTCAATTTCGCAGCAACCCCACCTCCTCGGCGCATAATTACGAGAAGATCAACAACGCCGCCGATCCCAATATGCGCTCCGTGCGTATCGACGGCAGCTATCGCGCCATCGTGCTCAAGCCCGAGCAGGGCAATATCTACGTGCTGTTGTGGGTCGACAACCACGACGAGGCCTATCGGTGGGCCGAGCGAAGGCGCTGTGTCGTCCATCCCGATACGGGCTCCCTCCAGCTCTTCTCCGTCGACGAGGAAGAATACGTCGGCGCCGATACGAAAGAGAGGGCTGACGACGACCAGCCCATGCTCTTCGACGAGTGGCGCGACCGCAACCTGGCCCAGATCGGGATTCCCGAAGAGCTCCTTTCGGTGATTCGAAAGATGCAAAATATCGACGACCTGGAGGCCGCCGCCGATTCCCTGCCGGAAGACGCCTACGAGGCATTATTCTGGTTGAGCCAGTGGGGAGATCTGAATCGGGTCTACAAAGAGATCGTCCTCGTCAATCAGCAAGAAAAGAGCGAGGAGGTCGATCCCGAAGACTTCGAGGCGGCTCTGGAGAATATCCAATCGCAGCGAAAATTCGTCATCGTCGAAGACGACGAGGATCTGGAGCGCATCCTCGAGGCGCGCCTGGAGAAGTGGCGAATTTTCCTCCATCCCTCCCAGCATAAGATGGTCCACGTCGACGTCGCAGGACCGGTCCGTGTGCTCGGAGGTGCTGGCACGGGCAAGACCGTCGTCGCCATGCACCGCGCAGCCTATCTGGCCGAAGAGCTCCTCGAGGTCGACGACCGCATCCTATTTACGACGTTTACGAAGAACCTGGCCCGCGATATCGAGGAGAACCTCAAGAAATTGTGCTCCGACGACGCCATGAGGCGCATCGAGGTCAGACACCTCGATCAATGGGTCCATCAATTTCTTCGAAATCAGGGCTATGACCAGAAGATCGAGTACTACCAGGAGGGCTCGGGAATCCTCGATGAGTTGTGGCGACAGGCCATGGAGTCGCGCCCCGACGACCTCGACCTGCCCCGGAGTTTTTATCGCGAGGAGTGGGAACGGATCATCCAGACGCTGGGCTGTACCACGGAGCGAGATTACCTCAGAGCCCGTCGCCAGGGACGCGGAACGCCGCTGAAGCGAAGCGCGCGCCGCAAGATCTGGCCCGTCTTCAAGGAATACCGAAACCTGATGAGCGACCGCGGCCTGCGCGAGCGAGACGACGCCATCCGAGACGCCCGTACGCTGCTGGAGAAGGCCGGCGAAATCCTGCCCTACCGCGCTCTCGTCCTCGACGAGGCCCAGGATATGGGAGCGGAGGCCTTCAAGTTGATCCGCACCATGATCCCCGAGGACCGAAACGACCTCTTCCTCGTCGGCGACGGACACCAGCGGATCTACCGCCACCCGGTGGTGATGAAGCATTGCGGCATCAATATCGTGGGCCGCAAGCGAAGCTTTCACCTCAAGATCAACTACCGCACCACCGACGAGATCCGAAAATACGCCGTCGGCCTCCTCGAGGGCTGGCCCGTCGACGACCTCGACGGTGGCGAGGACTGGACCGACGAATATAAATCGCTGATCCATGGCGATCCGCCCCGGGTCTGCGTCTGTGAGCGCTGGGAAGACGAGATCGACGCCATCATCGACTTTGTCATCGATCTCGACGAAAGGGAGCTCGCCCGCTGCTGTCTCGTGGTGCGCACCAAGAAACAACGCGACCAATACGGGCAGGCCCTCGAGCAGCGGGGGCTGGAGACCTACCTCATAAGCCGCGACGAATTCGATCGCCGCGAACAACCGGGGCTGCGCCTCGCCACCATGCACCGCGTCAAAGGCCTCGAATTTGACCGCGTCATCGCCGCCGGCATCAACGACGGCACGGTCCCCCTGGCGCTGCGCCTCAACAATACGGACGACCCGGCGGTCAAACGGGAGATCGAAATGCAGGAGCGCGCCCTCTTCTACGTCGCCCTCACCCGAGCCCGCCGGGCGGCGCTGATCACGGCTCACGGGAAGCCGAGCGAGTTTTTGCGGGGATGATTCTCTCCCTCCCTGGGCTTGAATTGATTCGGAAGGGCCAGCTCTCCAGTCTTCTTCACCTGCGGCCAAGGCGCGCAGCGGCCTCAAGACAACGGCACGCGCCGTCGATTCCCATCATCCGACACGGGAAAAATGACGAGCCCGCCAATGATCAGGACTCGGTCATCATCTGTTGGATGAGCTCTGTTGTTCGGGAGAGCAATTTCCACAGCAATTTGTTGCCCAATACCGGTTCGGTGTGCATCAGGCGCCGAAGATTTTCTTCGGACAAAAATAAGATCTCGCATTCCTCCAGACAGCGCACGTCTGCGACGCGTCGGGGATGGCCGAAGAGGCCGAATTCTCCGAAGTGGCCTCCGGCGTCGATCTCGTCGACCTTTTCGCCGTCGATCTCCACGGCCAGCCGGCCGCTCATCAGTAGATAAAGGCCGTCCACCCTGTCGTGGCGCGAGATCACCAGCTCATCGGCGCCGGTGCGCCGGGAGCGCAGAAAGCGCAGGACCTTGATCATCTCCGGAAGTTCCAACTCCGAGAACAGATCGACGCTCTCCAAAAAGCGGACGCTTCGAAAGGTATCGGGCCGGGTGGCGGCCCGAGAGAAGGGGCGATCTTCGTCGTCTCGTACGTCGACGACCAGGGCGGTGGCGTTGTCCTTTCCCCCCCGGGCGTTGGCCCCGTCGACGAGGATCTTCGCCAGCTCTCCATCGTCACAGGACTGGCTAAATTCCAGGATATCCGCCCCCGTAAAATAGTCGGTGACGCCATCGGTACACAGCACCAGGCGATCGCCGGGCATGACGTCCACGAATAGCCGGTCCACCTCCACCCTGGGCTTTCCTCCCATGGAGCGCGTCAGCACATGGGAGAAATGATCCAATGACTGATCTTCGCCCAGCAATTCGGGATGCTGGCGAAGATATTCGGAGTAGGTATGATCCCGGGTGACGCGAAAGATCTCGTCGCCCCGAATCAGATAGACCCTGCTGTCTCCCACATGGAGGATGAAGGCACTTCGGCGGCCCACCACCACAAGGTCGACGGTAGAGGCGATTCCCTGGCGAAATTTCCCGACGCTCGCGCTGCGGTAGACCTCCTCGTTAATCCCCTGCAGAGCCCGAGAGAGGTGGGAAAAGATCGAATCGCGCTCCTCGTCGCCGAGGATGCCCTCTTCGCCGCAGGACTTCTCCTGTGTCCTCTGAAGCAATCGGGCAAAGGCTGGGGCGTGACCGTCGATCCCGTCCACAATGGCCTGGCTGGCCTTCTCTCCGCCCGGCTTTCCACCGACGCCGTCGGCGACGGCATAGACACCATGGGTGTCGTCGCGGTAAAAGCGGTCCTCATTATTGTCGCGCACCTTTCCAACATCGGTTGCGGCATAACTGATGGTCTCCACATCTACCTCGTCATTCGGTGCGGAATGAGATCCCTGGCAAAAGCGTTGATTTTCTTGGAACCCTCTTTGCCGCCGGGGCGTCCATCTTGACGATGGTCATCCCCCTTTTTAAGCTCCGCGACGGCTCGTGCCAACCGTCACCGTGACGAGCATAACCGACTCCGCAGCAAATTACAGGAAATCCCCATGATCTCCATGACAGAGCTGGCCGCCCAGAAGGCCCGAAAGATGATGCAGGAAAACGATATCGATCCCGACGGCAGTTACGGAATCCGAGTCGGTGTCCAATCCGGGGGCTGCTCGGGGCTCAACTACGTCCTCGATATCGTGGAAGGCGCCGATGACAACGACCGCGTCTTCAATTACCACGGCGTCAAGGTATACTGCGATCCTCGCAGCTATCTTTATCTCAGCGGCACCGAGATCGGCTACGACGACGCCGTCATCGACGGCGGGTTTACGTTCAATAACCCGAACGCCAAGCGTTCCTGCGGTTGCGGGACCAGCTTCGCCGTATAAGGCGGACCGGGGACCGGGTTCCCCCAAATTCTTCTGGACGGAAACCGAGATATGAACCGCTTTCTGCGGCTTTTGCGTCAGCCCGTGGTCTATCGCACGGCGATCGGTTTGTACGTCCTGCTCGTGCTCACTCTCGCCGGAGCGGCGTTCGCCATCTACAGCGTGCGCGTCGACGGCTCGATATACGTGCGCGGGGAGACAGCGCTCGAAAAAGAGCGCGACCACGGCATTCAGGGGCGGTTTTTCCACGCCCCGACGCGGACCTCCATTCTCCCGGAGACCATGGAGTGGACCCTGGAGTCTGCGGAAGGTGCCGACAGTTATCCCCTTCAAATCTCGGAGGAGTCGGCCGCCGATAGTTGGCCCAACTTCCGATTTCGCGTCAGTGACGACGTCCCCGAGGGGGACTACGAATTGCGGGTCCACGCCACCCACGAATACGTCGACGAGATGGTCGCCACCCGCGAAGTGACGGTGACGAGCCGTCCCCAACCGGCGCCGACTCTCACAGAGCTGCCATGGAATGAGGAGTGGATCCCACGGGTAGACGACCCGGACGAACGGGCCACTCCCCTTCGTCATCTCGGCGACGACGACAGAGGGCGCATCGAATTGGTCATGGCCCCCTCCGACGGAGAGCTGGTGCGCGGTGTCCCCGGCACAGTCGTCTTTCGCACCTTCGATCCCGACACGGGCGAGCCCGTACCGTCCACCGTGGAGTTGGAGTGGATCGAGGGAAGCGGACGGGGAGACTTCGAGGAGCGATTCGAGACCAATGCGTTGGGGCTCGCCATTGTGGAGTTCTATACGGGCAGCGCCATCAACGCGCTGCAATACGAGGCCACCGTAACGCCCTTGCACACCGAGGAGGCTCGAGGAGAAGAAGAGGAGGAGGAGGCCGAAGAGAGAGAAGAGATCCGGGAGCATTTTCGCGTCTCCCTTCTTCCCGTGGTCACGCGCTACGGCGTCGAACCCCTGGCTCCGGTGGTCACGCCGGGAGAGCCGATTCAGGCCGTGGTACGAAGCACGCTGAACAACCAGGAATTCATGGCCGATCTGCACGACGTGGAGGGCAGACGCTTTCTCGACGGTGTGATGGTGG
>SLPW01000021.1 GCA_007131755.1 Myxococcales bacterium
GACGCTGTTATCGACCCCAGCGAGACGCGCCGGCGCCTGCACCGCCACCTTCGTATGATGCGCGACAAATCGCAGTGGATGCCCGAGCGGCGAAATCCGAATAATCCGCTGTGAGATTGAGAGGCGTCGCATAATCCCATGTCGGATCTTTGGCAACCCGCAAACCCGATGCCGGCTCTTTGGCACCCCACAAATGGTTTAATTGCGTCGCAGTACAGACGCCTCAAATAGAAGGACGTTGGGTAGGCACAAAAGGTCTCTTTGCCTATTCGACGTCACTCTATTTTAGGCGCCTGAACGACGGCGCGAACTACCATTTGCGGGGTGCCATATTCTTCGTTTCTTTTCCTGCAAAGTCCGGGACGCTCACTCCACCTCACCGACCTCAATGGAGATCACATCGCCGTCCCTGAGCGTATCCGTGGTCTCCAGGATCTCTTCGAATTCGAACTCCTCACGGGGCACCACGCCCTCGTCGTCGACGTGGAGGGTTCCGATGCCAATGGTCACCACCGCCTCTCCATCGCCCTCCACTTCGAAGGCCACCCGGGCTCCGATGACGGGACGATCCGGATCGGAGCTGCTCAAGACTGACGTCACTCCCTCACCGCCGATATTGGCAGCGCTTCCCAGGGCCGCAGCTTGTCCCTCACAGCCCCCTCCGGCGTAACAAAATTCGATCTGGTGATCACTTCCCTGATTGATGGTGACCATGCCGTCAGCCTGGCTCTCGGCGACCACTCCCAATTTGCCGAGGCCTTCGACGTCGGCGGCCTGGTCGCCGCTTTCGTCGGCACCGCTTTCCTCATCACAGGCGGAAAGTAGAATGACGGCGAAGAGCGAACAGATGACCAAAATACGTTGTTTCACGTGCGTTTCTCCGTGGCTTGAGGGATCGGCGAAGCTATGCGCCGATTCAGAGATGAACTCAACGTTCATAGCGATCCCCTCGCGGGCAGGCAATACAAATCGGGTTGGAATACAGGACAACCAAAGATGAACACAACCTGGCGCGAGCTTGATGTCGTCTAAAAACACCCTGTGCGTCGAAGTTGATGTGATTGCCCTGAACTCACCCTGCACATTCATAGACGACTCTCTTCCCCAGTGCTAAGGTGCTCGCGTAATAAAGGGATACGAAATCGCTGCAAGAAGATTGCCGAGCTGCCTCTTTCGAATAAGCCACATCGCGAGTCACAACTATGATCGCATCGCGTACATACACCCTTCTGGCCCTACTATTCTGCTTCACTCTCACCGCCTGTGACGGCCTCTTCGCCGATCTGTCGGAGCTGGAAGCTCCGGACTTCGACGCTGATATGGCGGACGTCCCCTGCGAACCGGAGACGAACACTGAGTTCTGCGAACGTCTGGGCCACGAGTGCGGAGCGGTCACCGATGTCGACAATTGCGGCGGCGCCCGGTCCATCGACTGCGACGATTATGGAGACTTCGGATGTGGCCAGGAGGGCGTCTGCCTTCTGGCCTCCAGTATCACTGCCCTGGAGTCGAATGTCTGTGACTGCCCCGACGTTGATTTCGAAGCTAGCACGGAGACGATCTGCGGTGCTCTAGAGGCGGAGTGCGACGATATTGAGCCCGCTCAAATCTGCGGTTATGCCTGGCGAGATCACGCTACGGTCGAATGTGGTGAATGTCCCGATGGCGAGGAATGCGGTGTGATCGGCCCCAATGTCTGCGGCTGCCCCTGCGCCATCGACGAAGGCTGTCAGTTCGAGAACGAAGCCTCACCGGACAACCCCTGCCTCATCTGCGATCCGAGCGTGAGCCGAGAGGAATTCACCGTGGCCGACGACTGGGTCGTCTGCGCTGATAATGCCTTCTGTATGGACGGGACTTGCCAGTGCGACGAAGACGGCGGCTTTAGCGAATGCGGTGATCGATGCGTGGATTTGAACAGTGATCCGGATCACTGCGGAAGTTGCTCGGATAGCTGCCAGTCCGACGTCGACGGCGCCACGGTGATATGCGTCGACGGAAATTGCGAGATCGAATGTCCCGACCCAGTCGAAACCTACTGCGACGACCTCGATCTCTGCGTAAACCTCGATTTTGACGACGATCATTGCGGCGTCTGCGGAACGCAATGCCTCGAAGGAGAGAGTTGTGTGGAAGGCGCTTGTGACTGCACCGAGGAAGGCTACGCCGAATGCGATGACAAATGCGTCGATACCATGAGTGACCCGAACCACTGTGGTGAATGCGGTGAGTCCTGTGATGGAGATTTTTTCTGCATCTCCGGCTTATGCGAGGCGGATTGCTCCGATCCGATGACGGTCTGCGACACCTACTGCGTCGATACGACCACCAACCCCAACTACTGCGGAAATTGCGACAACACCTGCGAGAGCGACGAGCTCTGCGTCGACAGCGAATGTGTCGATTGCGAAGATAATGATGACTGCGACGGCGACGAGGTCTGCAATACGGCCAGCAACGAGTGCGTCGAATGCGTCAACGACGGCGATTGCTACGAAGATGCGATCTGCAGCGAGGATAACGAATGTGTCTGCAGGCCTTCCGCCTACATCATTTCAAGTGGCGGCCTTGCCCAAGAGATCGACTCCGACGGCAACCTGGTCTGGACTTTCGACGCCGAATCTCAGCTCAGCGGAATTGCCGTCGATAGTCAGGGCTACCTCTATATCAGTGCCTCGAACCAGTTTATTTACAGGCTCGACCACGATGGCCAGATAGACTGGAGTTTCAACTTGAGCGACGTAACCAACTCGCGCGCCACTGACGTCGCCGTCGACTCGGAGGGTTTCGTCTATGCCGCCACCGATCAGAACCAAATCCTGAAGATCGACCCCTCGCAAGACGAAGTCATCTGGAACGTAGCGGCACACGGCAACTCACAGGTGAGAGATATCGCCGTCGACCACGACGGCTTCGTCTATTCCGCCGGCTTCGACGGAGTGGTCCGAAAGGGCAATCCCGATGGTAGTGAAGTTTGGACGTTTGAAGAACACGGCGGTAGCGTCGGACGCATCGCCGTCGACCGCGATGGTTTCGTCTATTCCGCTTCCGCTGACCAGACGGCCCGTAAGATCAGTCCCGACGGCCAAGAGGTATGGAGGTTTACGGGACATAACAGTCCGGTCACTGGCATTGCCGTCGACGCAGGCGGCTTTGTCTATACCGCGTCAAGTAACGGATCAGTGCGCAAACTCAACTCCAATAGTTCCCAGCAATGGAAATTCGACGAACACGACTACCCCGTGGATACCCTGGCTGCCGACGACGCCGGCTTCGTCTATGCCGCATATTGGGATGGCTCGGTGATTAAGCTCAACCCCGATGGCAACAAGGAGTGGAGATTCGAAGCGACCACCGATGCTCTCTATGGAGTCGCCGTCGATCCCGGCCTCTACGCCACATACGACGAGCTCTGCCAGCCCGTCGTCGATTGAAATGCCATCGATGGCCCTACGATCCGCCCACCATCACCCAGAGCAATCCCACGTATTCGTAGACCGCCCGTTCGACGCGGCGGATATTTTCCGCCGCCGGCCACAGGCTGCGCCGAAAAAATGGGGCCTCTGTCGTCATATGCTGGGTGGGAGCGGCGGTGGCGTCGATCCCCTGGCGCTCGAATAGAAGCATCGCCCGGGGCATGTGGGAGGCGCTGGTGACGACGACGACCCGCGAGTCCTCGTCTGTGATCTCGTCCACTGCAGCCGCCTCTTCCCCAGTGTCGCGCGCCGTGGAGAGGACGTCGATACTGGCCTCGTCGACGCCCAGCGATATCGCCAACTCTGCCATGGCCTCGGCGATGGACCCCGGCTGGGTGACGGCATCTCCGGTGACCACAAGGCGCGAACCCTCGACGGCTCGGTGGAGGCGTATTCCCTCATTGAGGCGTACGATCGAGGCGTCGGCCAATTCGGAAGTCACCAGACCGTCATCGCGATGGGTATATCCTCCGCCCAATACGACGACGTGGGTCGCCCCCTCGATCTGTGCCCCATCTTCGATGACCTCATAGCGGTTCTCAATGGGACTCAACATCAACTCGCCAGTGGGCCCGATGCTCACCAGCAATAGTCCTGCACAGGCGGCGCCGACAATCCGCGCCGGCCATTTTCCGCCGATGCCACGTAATTTGAGCACCAGACCGATGGCCAGCAAAGTAAATAGCATCACCAGTGGCGAGATGAGAATGATGACGAGTTTTTTGAACCAGAACATAGTGCTGGCCTCCGGGAGATTTGGGTATAGGAAGGACCCTCCACCTCATCTCCAGCCTCTGGCTGGGACTTCGGCACCTCCCCACGGCGCAAGCTGGTGGGGAGGCTCAATTGCTGAGACCCACCTCTTTTTCCTTGCGTCGCATGACGCGATGCGTTCCTTAGGGCAACCGGACAAACCTACCACCGTCGATGACGTTATTGGATTTTCGGAGTCGTGGCTCAGAGCTTCGTCGCAATCCTATCCCCCGCCCGAAGGGCCATGGCCATGATCGTCATCTGGGGATTGACGCCCAGGGAGGTGGGCACCGTACTTCCGTCGACGACATGAAGGTTCTTCGTGCCGAAGAGGCGGTGATCGAAGTCCACGACACCCCTCGAGGCGTCGGCGGCCATGCGGCACGTTCCCAGCGGGTGAGCGCCGAGGAGGCGAAAGTCGAGAGGACCGGCGTCGCTGTCGACCAGTTGACGCGCCTCATCGATGGAGGTGATGGCCTGTTTTGAGCCGAACCCGGTGAAGACCTCGCGAGCGCCGGCCTCGAAGAAGAGCTCAGCCAATTTGGCGGCGCCGGCCTTCAGGCGCTCGATGCTCCTGCGCGACAGGGTGTAGCGAACGATGGGAAGTCCGTCCGGTCCGCAGCGAACGCTGCCCCTTCCACGATCACGCACCATAAATCCGAATTGGGCGATTCGCGCAAAGTCGTCCATCCAACGCGTCAGCTCCTCACCGACCCAGGGGAGAAGTCCCGCCGTAAGCTGGGGATGGAGATAGTAGCCCTCGAATCGAATCTCACGCTCCTCCAGAGCCTCGAAGGTATATCCCTGTGGGATCGTCTTCCAGGGTTCGAGCTCTTCCTCCATGCGCGCCAACATCCCCAGACCGGGGTGCACAGAGAGGTTCTTTCCTATCTGGCGATGCCGAAACCCGTTTTGGCGAAGTAAGATGGGACTGTGAACCGCGCCGCAGGCCAGGATGATGCGGTCGGCATGGATGCGAAGAGTGCGCGCACGCCCGTGGCGATCCGAGCCCCGGGCCTCTACGGCGACGGCCCGATCCTCGTTCATCAAGATTCGCGTGGCGGCCAGCCCGGTGTATAGCTCGGCGCCGGCCCGAAGGGCGGCCGGCACGTAGGTGACGTCCGTGGAACGCTTCGCTCCCTCCGGGCAGCCCAAAATACACTCCCCGGCCCCGGTACAGCCCGGGGCGTTTCGCGGAAGCGGGCCGTGCTCGATGCCCATCTCGTCGGCACCCCGTCCAATGACGTCGGCGATCTTGCCCAGAGCGTCCTCGGCGCCCGGCTCCACCTGAAGCATCCCCGCCACCTCGTTGGTGTAGCGATGATAGTTCTCGGGGCGAAAGTCCTCGGGAAAGCCCAGCTCCCGACGCCACTGCTCCAGGACCTGATCGGGGGTGGCGAAACAAGTCCCGGAGTTGATCGTCGTCGTCCCCCCAACAGTGCGCCCCTGGGGGATGACGATGGGCGTTCCCACCGACAGATTCGTCGCCCGGTGGCGATACATCGCCCGCAGCCGATCCATGGGAGGTCCCGAGAAGTCCTGACGACGGAAATAACGCCCCTCCTCGATCATGGCCACGGCCAGACCTTTTCTGGCGAGTTGGTAGGCCACGGCGGCTCCTCCGGCTCCCGTGCCCACCACCACGGCGTGAACACGTAGCTCCATCTCCCCGCCGAGATCCTCGGCACAGACGACACGACGCATATAGCGCTCTTCGGGCTCCGGGCTGACCTGTTGAGGACGGGGATGTCCGATGGAGTCCAGATAGTCGTAGCGACCGAAATGGGCCATCTTGACAAAGATCGTCAACAATTGTGCCACCAGATCGACGGCGGGCAGCGAGATGCGCCCCGGCTCTGCGGGATCGGTCCAGCGCCGAAGCAGTTCACGCCGACGTTCCATCCCCAGATCGCTGAAATGGCGGCGATCCGTCACCAGAGTCACTCTCTCCAGAAGCCTCAGCCCGAAACGGTGCAACCAGTATGCGTGAGCGGGCAACATCTGAATCTGGCGTGCCGTCTCCTCACATGTCTGCTCGTCGGCAGCGGGCACGCTTTCGCCGGCCACAAACGTCGCCTCTACCAGCGCCTGAAGAGTCTTGCGCTCCCTTTTAGACAACGCCTGAGCGGGCCCACAATCACCGAGGGGCGCGTGCATCTCGGCTCGCGGAATCGTCGTCGACGGCCTCCAAGACGTCACGAATTCCGGAAAATCCGCCAGATCGAAGAATAACTCTCCTTCTGCAATCTCACGCCCCTCACGGGTGATCCTCGCCTCCATCTCCGTCATCGACGTCACGGGCCGAAGAAAACTGATGTCCTTTCGTCCTTCGAAGCGGCATGGACGTCCGTCGGGATCGCAGAAGCGAAAATCGTAGGTGATGGAGCGCCGACGCAGTGGAGAGATCACCATCCGGCCCTCAAGGGGGGCACACTCCGCAAAGGGAGGGGCGTCGACGATGCCTGTGATCTTGACCTCACCACCGCGCAAAAAGTGCGGGACGTCCGTGGCCTCCGCTTTTACCTCGAAGTGAATCGGATGGGGCTCGTCGGTTCCGTCGACGAGTTCGCCACGCATGGTTTCGAAAAAGGACAGGCCCATCTGTTGCTCCTCCTGGTCAGACCACTCTTTCAAACACCGGGTCCGGTGAATTGCGCAAAAATTCCAGCGCCCCGCCATGAGCGCTTTCGCATTCGAAGGCGGCCTCATTGACTGGATTGACCCGAAGATGAACCTTCGCAAGCTTGCTGTTGAGGCAATAAGACAGTCGCCCGTCCGGGTTGTGATAGCCCAGGCAGACCATCTCCTCAGGGTCTGCCGCCATGGACAGCGCCGCCTCGCCATGGGCGCCGCGAAGTTCGAGGCGCCAGACATATTCGTCGAGATCAATCGCTGCGTCCTGACGCCACAGATCGACGAGGCGGTCGAAGCGGTATTCCTCGTCACCGCGGCGAATCACGAGGGCACTGATAATCGGCGTCACCCGTCCCGCAATTCGCGTCCGGGCGCTAAAGCCCTCTACCCAGCAAAAGGGCTCTCCCGCCTCGTCGAGAAAGGGGCAATGTCCCCAGGCATACTCCCAGGCGTGTTCGTCGCCCCAGTTGTGGCCCTGCATCCCCACCCACCCATCGAGGTCGATCGTTTCTCCCCAGACATCGATCGATCCCTCCATCAGCAGTGAGGGAAAGGGCGTCAATGGCGTGGACTTCGGAAAAGATCCATCCACCATCTTCTCCGACGGTAGAAGGCAGAGTCTATCGCCCACCGACCCTTCCTGGCGCTGCCACTTGATATTCCACTCACAGCTTCCTCCCTGACCTTCGATGCTGCCTCGGGCGTAGCCCTCGTCGGCCAGATAGAACTCCCCCTGGGCAACGCGAATCGTCGCCGGCTCTCCTTCGAAGACGGCATGTGCGAAGGGAACGGTGCGCTTCTCCGACCAGTAGCGGCCGTTTTCGGCGTCGAAGACGATGCACCACAACTCGGCGACGGCGCTGTCGGCGCGAGGAGCAAAGACCGTGGCCTTGAGCCAGAAGGCGAGCTTTCTGTCCGGAGCGTTTCCGCGCAAAAAATAGCTCTCTACGTGGCCTGCATCACCGGGTCGGTAGCGAAGTGCGTTGTCATGGGGGGAAGCCATCGGTACCTCGCAGCATGAGGAAACTGGTTTACTGGTATGACCAATTGACGATTCAGTGGTAGCGACGGGATTGGGGCATGTCAAGCAGGTGTTCTACGATGGTGACGGCGGTTGCTCTCCCGACGCAAACCTCACGAGTCCACAAACCAGACCAAGCGCTGCGCCACCTCCTCGTGCATTCGAGCGATGCGAAAGTGGCGATCCGCCATCTCTCGACGGTCGTCATCGAAATGATAGGTCCCGATCTCGACCTGCAGATTCTGGAGCCTTTCGTGGAGGCCGACCAGGCGCGCGGCGTGCACTCGAGACTGTTGAAGCAAGAAGTCGGAGACGAAGAGATCGCGGCGAATCAGCGTCGCCGTCGACACCTCCAGGAAGTCCTCGAATTCAGCATCGATCTCTTCGCGAACCGAGGCCACATCGCCGAGCCCCTGGGCGATCTCGGGACGTACCGCACGATCGGCGTACAGTGCATCGAGAATGCTGTACTCCTCGTCAAGCCGCTCCATCCGAGTGGCGATGGCGCGGTGGAAGGTCAAGCTCTGCAATGGTGACAGTCGCGCAAGAGGCTCGTCGAAGGGAAGCTCTTCCCAGGGAGGAAGCGCTTCGGGCTGCGGGATCCAGCGCTCCTCTTCGCGGATCAGCTCCTCTTCTTCCAGCGGGCCCGGCAGGTCCTCCCCGTAGGGCACGGGAGCCATCGGCGCAGGGTCCGGCTCCTCGGGCGCTGTACTGCAGGCGACGAGGATGCTGGTGAGGATCAGAGTGATGAATGTGCGGGTCATGGACACCTTGCCTCTTCGCGGCAACTGCTCGACGTTGTGACGAAAGATAATCACCGACTGCCCATGCACCTCGACGTCGCTCGCAATTGCTCCGGCCCGCTTCGCTCCTAACTTCAGAGCCCATCTCTATTAGACGAAGGCGATGAGCGATGAGCAACGATTGGACGCTGGCCTACCGAGGCCTGGATCGAGACAACGAGGGGCTGCGCGAAGCTCTGTGCACGCTGGGAAACGGGGTCTTCGCCACTCGGGGAGCCGCCGAGGAACGGCGGGCCGACGAGATCCACTATCCCGGAAATTACGTCGCCGGTGGCTATAACGAGTTGGCCAGCGAAATCGCCGGGCGCACAGTGGTCAACGAAGATCTGGTCAATTTCCCGGACTGGCTGTGGTTGACCTTTCGTCCCTGGAAGGGCCCGTGGCTAAATCTCTGGGAGATGGAGGTCCTGGAATATTGCCAGGAGTTGGACATGAAGCAGGGGATGCTTCGGCGCCTTCTTCGGGTGCGCGACGACCAGGGACGAGAGACCTCCATCGTCAGCCGCCGCATCGTCCATATGGACGAGCATCATCTGGCGGCCATCCAGTGGAGAATGACTCCCCACAACTGGTCGGGCCGTATCGAGATCGAGAGCGGCCTCGACGCATCGGTGACCAACGACAACGTAGAGCGATACCGCCAGTTGGAGAGCAAGCATCTGGAGGTCATCGACGGAGGTACGGTGGCCCCGGAGGGGATCTACCTGAAGGTTCGAACCAATCAATCCGGTATCGTCCTCGCCCAGGCTTCACGGACCCGCATTCGCCACGTCGACGAGCCCGAGGTACGCCGGCGCATCGACGACGAACATCCGGAACGCATCGCCGAGCAGATCTACTTCGACGTCACGCAGGGACAACAATTCTTCGTCGAAAAGGTGGTCTCTCAATTCACCTCTCGCGACCGTGGGATCGGGGAGCCGGCGACGACGGCGAAGTTGGCAGCCGACGACGCCGCCGACTTCGAGGAATTGCTCGATTCTCATCGCGCCGCCTGGGCCCGGCTGTGGAGGCGCTGCGACGTGGACGTCGAGATCGCCCCCGATGTCCAGGGGCCCACCCACGATCAGCTCGTCTTGCGCCTTCATATCTTCCATCTCTTGCAGACCGCTTCGCCAAATACGGTGGGCTACGACGTGGGAATCCCCGCCCGGGGCCTTCACGGCGAAGCCTATCGAGGACATATCTTCTGGGACGAATTATTCATCCTTCCCTTCTATCTATTGCGCCTCCCCTCGGTGGCTCGATCGACGATTATGTATCGCTACCATCGCCTGGATGCCGCCCGCACCTTGGCCCGCGAGGCTGGTTGCCGTGGGGCTGCCTTTCCCTGGCAGAGCGGAAGCGACGGCCGCGAGGCCACCCAGCAATGGCACCTCAACCCCATGTCCGGCCAGTGGGACCCCGATTACAGCCATCTGCAGCGCCATATCAACTCCGCCGTGGCCTATAATGTCTGGAAGTATTACGAGGCCACCGCCGACAGACTGTTCATGGAGGAATACGGAGCAGAGATTCTGCTCGAGATCGCCCGCTTCTGGGCCAGCCTCGCAACCTATGACGACGACACCGATCGCTATCATATCTCAGGGGTCATGGGGCCCGACGAATATCACGAAAAATACCCCGACGCCGACCGGGGCGGACTGCGAAATAACGTCTATACCAACATCACCGCCCTGTGGTGTCTGTTGCGCGCCATGGACGTTCTGGAAGTCATCTCCTCTCGGCGGGCTCGGGAGTTGCGACAAATGCTGTCCATCAGCGATAGGGAGCTCGAGCGATGGGATCACGTCAGTCGGCGCATGATCGTAGTCTTTCATGACGGCGTGCTCAGCCAATTCGAAGGCTATGACGAATTGGAGGAGTTGGACTGGCCCGCCTATGTGGAAGAATACGACAATATCGAACGACTGGACCGCATCCTAAAGGCCGAAGGAGACACACCGGACCGCTACAAGGTCTCAAAGCAGGCCGACGTGACGATGTTGTTGTATCTCTTCAGGCCCGAGGAGCTTCGAGCACTGATGGAACGGCTGGGATACGAACTCAGCGATGAAGATATGAGTCGAAATATCGAGTACTACCGCTCGCGCACCTCCCATGGCTCCACGCTCAGCCGCGTCGTACACACCTCGGTCATTCACCGCCAGGATTGTGAGCAGGGAGCTCATCTCTTCCTCGCCGCCCTGGAAAGCGACCTCTACGACGTTCAGGGGGGCACCACCCAGGAGGGAGTCCATCTGGGCGCCATGGCAGGAACGATCGACATCATCAAGCGCTACTACGCCGGACTTACCATCTCCACAGAGGGGCTGTCTTTTTCGCCTCATCTGCCGCATCGCATGCAGCGCATTGCCTTTCCGGTCTTTTTCCAGCGCCGCTGGTACGACGTGTTATTGACTCAAGAGTCGATTCGTATCTCCATCGACGAGGCGGAGGACGAAGACGTGACGATCGGCGTCGAAGACAAGGACTATGTCCTGTCGCCCGGCCAGTCCATTCAGGTCGAGATCGAGCATCCCCACGAGGGGGAGCTTCGACCGGTGGAGGACGAAGAATTCGATGGAGGATTGGCTCCCCCCATTCGCCTCGCTACAGAGGAGCAACGCCCGCCCTGGCCACCGGGTACTTGCGGTGACGGGGCGGGCGTTCCGGGCTAGCGGACCGTGAAATCTCAGAAGTAGAACAGAAGTCCCAGTCCCAGAGATTCGGTGGTCAAGCGAACGTCATCGACGGACAATCCATCGGCGTCGAAGGCGTAGTGCGCTTGCTCGAAGCCGGCACGAAGGGCCAACTCGTTCTGGAAGCGAAAGTCCACGCCGAAGCCCCAGCGCAGCGATCCGCCGACGAGGCTGTCCGAGCCTGCGGCTCCTGCCATCAGAAGATCGTTTTCCATTCCGTGGATGCCGACGCCGCCCATCAGATAAGGCTCGACGCTGTCGAAGTTGGGCTGCAAGCGCATATCCAGCGTCGCTCCCCAGGTGACGGCCCGCGTGTCGTTGGAGACCTCGGTGAAGTTGTAGCGTCCTCCCCGGAATCCGAGCTCCGCACCGACCAGCGGTCCCTTGGCGCCGAGGCCGACGTTGAGGTCGCCGCCGCTTCCCGTCTGCTCGGGAAACGTCTCCACCTCCATGGCCGAGATGCCGGCGCCGAGCGTCCAGTAGCCATCTACGTGACCCGAGGCTCCACCACCTCCGCTACTGGAGCTGTGCTCCTGTCGGCTGGTGCGTCGCGTCGTCGTCGAGGTTCCACCCGTGGAGCATCCTCGCTCGGAGCAGGTTCGCGGCTGATGGTGACGCTCTTCGTAGTAGTACTCACTTTCGTAGTAGTGATCGTCACCGTAGTAGTGGTGCTCTTCGTAGTGGTGGGTATCGCCACCGCGGTAGGTGGTGCTTCCGGAGTAGCGTCCCGTCTCGGGGCAGCGTGAGCCGCGGTACTCTCGGTCACAGCCGCTACCGAGGGTGCAGCCGGCCGACGATCCTCCGCTACGA
>SLPW01000350.1 GCA_007131755.1 Myxococcales bacterium
TAGTCGAACTCAATATGGCGATTCCCGCCTGGCCCCGGCCCAGGCCTCAACGTTGCCCACAACTTGGAATGCTCGATCCCTGGCCCTGGCCCTGGCCCCGGCCCGGGCCCGAAGTAATCCCGGCTCATGCCCTTGCCCTTGCTCGCAGTCTTGGAGTGGGGAAAGGCGGGCCAGGGAACTACTACCGACGGAAACCGATCACACCCGCGACGAAACGTACGCTTGTTCAGGCACTACGGTGGGGATAGGGTAAGGCGGTTTGTCGATAGTTGGATCTGGTGGCGCAAGGGAAGGGTTCGTGATGAAAAGTCGATTGGCTCGCCGAATGTGCCTTGTTGGGTCTTGCGCCCTGCTCTGGATCGCGTCGGCCGGCTGTGACGAGCCGCCTGGCGAAGAGTCGGGAGATCCATCGGCGAGCACCGTGGCCGTGGAGCCGGAGCCCGAGGAGGAGCCCGGGAGTGAGGCCGAGGAGGAGCCCGGGGAGGAGCCCGGGGAGGAGCCCGAGGAGGAGCCCGAGGAGGAGCCCGCGCCTCGAGAGGTGAGCTGCCGGCTAAACCGTGATTGCGCCGAGTACGGGCGTGAACTCGGTCAACGCGTCTACTGCGACCGGCCCGTCGGTTGTGGTCCCCCTGGGGTCTGTGCGCCGATCCCGACGAATGAGCGGTGCGGCGACGAGGTGGTGGAGTACTGTACCTGTGATGGCCGCCGAAGAACCTCGCCAGATACCTGTATTTACGAACCCATGATGAATTCGGAGCAGTGCCGAGAAATTGACGGCGAACCCGATTCTGGTGGGGGTGATTCTATTTTTTGACCTCGGAGCTGTGAGGGACAGCGCTGAGCAAACCTGAAGGTGGGGTGGGGGTAGTATTACGCCGTGAGCCCGAGTTGATGGAGCGTCTCCTGCATTGAGAACCACCTCGACGGCGTTGCAAATGCTCGACGATGCGCTGCATCGCCTGCACTTTGCGCCTCGTCGAGGCGGCTCTCAATTTCGTATCCATCACCATCAACCTCTCCTCACGGCGTTATGCGGGGAAAGCGTGGAATTTCGAGGGACGGAGTGCTATGTTCTGCGGTGGATGTAGCGATATTTTGACCAGCCACCACAAGAAGCAGGAGTAGCTCATGCGTCGAATTTCATTGCTGGCCGGTGTGATGGCCGTCCTCTTCGGGTTGTCCTTCGTCGCCTGTGGCGACGATAACGGGGAAGATCCGAAGGAAAATAAGGAAAATGAAGATCCCTTTGCGGATGTGGAGTTCGAGGATTGGGAAAATTGCGATCCCCTCATGGAGGGGTATTGCTCGATGCCCTGGCCGTCGAATCAATATCTGGAAGAGGACGCCGAAAGGGATACGGGGTATACGCTGGGGTTTGGCGAGTATTCGCTGCCGGAGAGCATTTACGGATATGTGGAGCCGGAGATGATGCGGCGCCTCGACGGCTACGGGCTGGGCACACCGGTGGTGGTGCTATTTCCGGGGGTCGATATCTCAGGGATGCCTCACGAGTTGAGCATCGAAGACTCGGTGGAGAAGGACGATCTGGACGCGTTCTATTTCGAGGTCACGGAAAGCGGGCTGGAGCCGGTTCCGTTCTTCGCCGAGCTCGATGCTCGGGCCAGCAATCAGGAAGAGCAAGTTTTGTATCTTCGGCCGGCGGTGATTCTGGAAGAGAACGCGCGCTACGTGGTGGGCTTTCGGAATCTACAAGACGAAAGTGGCGAGCCCTTTGAGCGCTCCACGGCCTTCGAGATGTTGTTGCAGGGAGCCGGAGCGGATCACGAGGCCCTGGAGGACCGGCAGGAACGCTTCGACGAGATCTTCGAGCTTCTCGAAGACGCCGGCGTCGATCGCGAGGAGCTGACCCTGGCCTGGGACTTCCACACGGGAAGCAGCGACGGGCTCCACGGAGAGCTTCTGCACATCATGGAGGAAGGGGTCGAGATCGCCGAACAAGAGGGGATCGAGATCACCATCACCGACGTAGAGGCCAATACCCCCGAAGAAGACGAGTATATGGCCTATCATATCCGCGGCACCTTCCGGGTCCCCCACTTTCTGGAGGAGTCGGATCGAAGCGGAGAGTACTCCTATCTCTTTTACCGCGGTGAAGACGGGATGCCGGCGCAAAACGGCTGGCGAGAGGCGGACTTCTGGCTCGAGATTCCGCACAGCGCCGTGGACGGCACCCCGCACGGGCTGGTCAGCTACGGCCACGGAATGCTGGGTACGGGTAGACAGGTCGGGGGCTACCAGCACGACAAGATCATGTACGAAAATAATCTGATCTTCTTCGGGGCCTCCTTTATCGGCTTTTCCACGGAAGACGTGGAGCAGGCGATGTCGGCCTTGCAGCAGCCCACTTACTTCGAGGAGCTGGTGGACCGGATGCACCAGGGAGTGCTGGAGTACTCGCTGTTGACGATGGCCATGCGCGACGGACTCGCCGCCCTTCCCGACGAAGAAATGTTGGAGGAAGAAGAGGATCTGGAGCTGGTGGTGGACGAAGATCGCATCTACTACCACGGCATCTCCCAGGGCGGCATCTACGGGGTGACCGTGCTGGCCGTGGATCCGATCATCGATCGCGGCCATCTGGGCGTGCCGGGCAATAACTACGCAGTGATGATGGAGCGGTCGTCGAATTTCGCTCCCTACGAGCTATTTTTGCGAAACGGCTTTCCCAATCGAATCGATCAGAGCATGGCCATTCCGGTCATTCAATTGATGTGGGACAAGATCGATCCCATCAGCTACCTGCGTCGGCTGCAGCACGAGCCCTTCGATCCGGATCGGCCGAAATACGGGTTGTTCGCCCACGCCAAGGCGGATTGGCAGGTGGCGGTAGTGACCACGGAGATCATGAGCCGAAGCCAGATCGGCATTCCCGTGCTCGAGCCCTACGATCGGGAGCGGGGAACGCCCTGGGGTGTGGAGACGGCGAGTTATCCCCACACCGGCTCTGGATACGTGCTGTTCGATATGGGCAATCCCTGGCCGGAGCCGGGCAACCTGCCTCCCGATGACGAGCTGGGCGATCCCCACGGAGCGGTGCGCTATCTGGACGAGGAGAACGAGCAGATGGTGCATTTCTTCGACGAGGGAGAGATCATCGACGTCTGTGGTGGGGATTATTGTTATTTTCCTCCGGA
>SLPW01000229.1 GCA_007131755.1 Myxococcales bacterium
AGGCCTTGCTCCGCCCTCCGTGGTCACCATTGACCCCAACCCTCTTGGACGGCGCGAAATAATAGCGGGCCGGGGACAGGGCTCGGGCCTGGGCCAGGGTGTAGCCTCGACCACTTTGAGTTCTACAACCGATCAAGGTGGATTACACCCTCTGGCAATGGATCCCATCGCGATTGCCCACATGAGGTTGCTTGCCACGTCGGGACTGGTCTACACTCCGCACGCAATGGACCTGGCGCACTGTGTCGACGCATTCTGCGAAACCGGCACCGGGCGGCGCCTTTTACGATGACGGAGAACTCCGTGGCTGACGACAAGGAACGACAACTCGTCGAGCGGGCCCAGGACGGGGACCGCCAGGCGTTTCAGCAATTGGTGGAGACCTATCAGCGCAAGGTCTACGGCATCTGCATCGGAATGCTCAAAGACCCGGATGACTCCAAGGACGTCAGCCAGGAAGTCTTCATCAAGGTCTATCGGTATCTGGATAAATTCAATTTCGAGTCTTCCTTTTATACCTGGCTCTACCGGATCACCGTCAACAAATGCATCGACTTCATTCGCAAGCAAAAGCGCAAGAGCGAGGTCGATTATGACGACGGGATTTTACGCGAAGGAGATGTGGCGGGAGACGACGAGTTGCTTCCCTCCCGGTTGGGGATCAATCCCGATCGGGTCTACGGGCGAAAGGAGCTTCGAAAGAAGATGCTCGAGGCTTTGGAGACCTTGACCGAGAAACATCGCACGATCCTGATCTTAAGGGAGGTGGAGGGGTTGAGCTACGAGGAGATGGCCGAGGTCCTGGGGGTCTCCAAGGGCACGGTGATGAGTCGCCTCTACCACGCGCGGCGCTATTTTCAGGACGCCGTCAAGGACTACGTCGGCGACAAACTCGAGGTGGGATAGAGAAGATGCCATTTGCCCGTGGGAGAAGAAGGCACAAAAGGTGGAAGATTTTTTGAATAGATGTCTCGACGCGTCGTCTATCTCGTGACGGATGTGGAGACGGGTAGAAAATGAATGAGGATCTTTTCATAGTCCGGGCAATGCCCGCGGCGGGGTGAACGAGCCATGACCAGCGAACGATTGACAAGAGAACAAGCACTCCTTTTGCAGCGCTATGTTGACGAGGAGATCTCCGGTGGAGAGGGGCGGCAGGCAGAGAGCCTTCTCGACGAGTCAGCGGCGGCGCGGGTGTACGTGTCGGCTCTCGAGGAGTTGGCGACGGCGGTGAAAATGGCCGAAGAGCAGGCCTGGGAGCAGGCCGATCTGGCGTCGCCGGACAGGTGGCTGGAGTTGGCCGAGGCCTCCTCGGATTTCAGCGAGGCCGATCTCGACGAATTGGCTCCTCTGCTGGAACGCTTTTATGACGGGGAGGTCGATGCGGCGGAAGCCGCCGTGGTGGCCTCTCTGGTCGACGAGCGCGACGACGTGGCCCGCTACCTCTCGGAGCTGGAGCGTCTATCCGAGGGGATCCGAAATGCGGGAGTGGTGGAAGACGTCGATTTCGACGGCTTTTTCGACGAATTGGTCCCCGAACTCGACGAGATCGACGCCGAGCAGCGCGCTGCGCCTGTGGCCATTGAGCCCTTCGATCTTCGGCGGGATCTGGAATTGTTGCACCGCTATCACGATGGTGAGATCGGCGCCGAAGATCGCCGCCGGGTCAAGGCCTGGATCGAAGCTGGTGATCCGCAGGTCGACGCCGTATTGGGAGCGCTGGCGGAGATCCATGTCGGGGTGACTTCCGCTGTGGAGGTGGCTCGAGAACAGGTGGACTTCGACGAGATGGAAGCTTCCCTGGAGGCGCGCCTCGACGCCGTCGATGCCGAGCAGGCCGCCGAAAACGTCGTCTCTCTGGCCGACGCCTCTGAGCGACGGCAAAAGGAGGAGCCGACGACGTTGTGGAACAAGCCCATCGTCGCCGTGGCCGCAGCGGTGGCCCTTCTGGTCACGGGAGCCCTCATCGGGCCCCAGATCTTTGATCTCGGACCGCAGGAAGAGGCGTCCATGGAGCGCCAGACCATCGTCATCTTCGACGATATCCAATCTGCTCCCGGCTCGTCGGTCTTTTTGCATGCTCCTCAGCTCGCCGATCACGAGCTGACTCGGGGCGCCGAATTCGACTTCCAGTACATCGAGCCCGAGGAAGGGTTCGTCAACGGCGATGACGAAGGGCCCACCGTGCTGTGGGTCATCGACAACGAAGATGAAAACGGCGATGACGACGATGAAGACGACCTTCCCGATGAGCTGCCGGGACCGATCTGATCCGGCCAATTTTCCCGAGTGAGATCTGATGAAGCGACGGGCTACAATTTGGATGCTCGCCATGTGCGTGGCGCTGGCGCTCGTTTTCCCCGCCTCTTCGGCGGTGGCCGAGGAGTCGATCACCGTGGAAGTGCGTGCCATCGCCGCCGGCATCCACGACGACTCCTTTGATCCGGCGCTGGAGGATCTTCGCGGCCGCCTGGAGCGGGGGTTTCGCGACTATACTTCCTTCGAGCAGATCACTCGACGAAGTCGCGAGATCTCTCTGGACAGCTTCGCCGACTTCACCCTTCCCACGGAAGACACTCTGACCATCTCCTTTCGCGGCCTCGACGATCATCTCGTCAAGCTGGGCGTGACCCTTGGAGATCGGCTGGACACCTCCCTTCGCGTCAGTCCGGGGAGCACCTTCTTTCAGGCCGGCCTGCGCTACGATCGCCGTATGCTGGTGCTGGCGATCACGGTGGAGTGATCGAGGAGAGCCGGAATTCTGGACACCGCAAAATATGCTGTGCTATGGTGCGGTTTGAATCAGGCGTTAAAAGTGTCCGGAATTGAGATCCCGTCCACGGAATCCTCCATGACTGATCAAAATCGCAAGACCCTGCGCAGTTTCTATTGTCGCGATTACCTGTGGGAGCACTTCGAGCAGATGGCCCAGGAATTGGGCTGTTCGATGGACTATTTGATCAACGAGTCCATGCGCCTGTACGCCCGAAATCGCGATCAATCTCCCGGAGCTGCCTCCGGTGGAGCCAGTGGAGCCAGTGGAGCCATGGGTGGCGACGTGATGGGACACGGAGGGCGAGGCCAGGCAGATCGCCTCGACGTCGGGGGCTACGGACCGGACGCAGGGGGGGCGATGAATCACGCCACCTTCGAACGGGTGCCGGCCGTCGGCAATAGCAGCCGTCCCCAGGGTCATGCCGGACCTCAGGGGCCACCTCAGCGCGGTCCTTCTCGAGGCCCGGCAGGACCGCCGCCGCCGCCCAGTCCTCCCGGAAGCCCGTCGTCGTCGGGTCCCGGTGGTTGGCAACAATCCCAGCCCGCTCCTCCTCAGCCTCCCGGAGCGCCCGGAGGCGATCCCGGCTTTGGCGCCGGCCCTTCCTCGGGCCCGCCGCCGATCTATCTTTCCTTCAACAACAACCGCTACGTCATCAATAAGGAAAAATACGTCATCGGCCGCGGGAGCAAGCAAACGGATCTGACGATCCGCGACGGGAATATCTCCCGCAGGCACTGCATGATCCTGTATCGAAACGGCGCCCATTACATCAAGGATATGGGCTCCACCAACGGTATAGAGTACCGGGGCAACCGCATCGAATCCAAAAAGATCGAAGAGGGCGACGTCTTCTACCTCTGTGACTACGAACTTCGGTTCTCCTACCACGGATGACGCCCACCGATACGCCGCAGACCGTGGAGAAGATCACCGAGGGCTTGCTCCGTATCGAGCTTCCCCCGGTGGCCGGGATCTGTGAGGCTCTGTCTACTTCGACGAATGTCTACCTCGTCGAACATCCATCGCCGGCGCTCATCAACGCCGGTCACCCCGCTCAATTCGACCATCTCGTGCGCGCCTTACGCGGCTGTGGCATCAGCCCCGCCGATATCGAGCGCATCATCGCCACCTCCTGGCAAATTGACGTCGTCGGTGCAGCGCCCCAATTTCCCGGCGCCGATCTCTTCGTGCTCAGTCCCGATATGCGCACCCCCCGAGATCTGGAGATGCAGGTCGACGCCCGGCGTCAAAGGCTGCTCCAGTTAGGGGGACGCATGGCGGACTTCGACGATCGCTTTCGTCGCCAGCCCGTGGAGGAGCAGATCGAGGATTATTATCCTCGGCTGACACGCGACCTTCGTTTCGCCCCTCTTCGAAACGGGCACTTCGTCAAGGCGGGGAGCCTGCGCCTGGAGGTGATGGGCACCGCCGGGCCGGGGGCCGGTCATATGGCGCTCTACGAAGAGGAGCGAAAGCTACTTTTCTGTGGTGACTTCACCATGACCCACTTGCCGCGCTTTCTGGAGGATACCCGTGCCTATCTGGTGAGTCTGGAGCGGTTGGCTCAACTCGAGTCAAAGAGGGTGCTTCCCAATCGAGGCCGCGTCTTTACTCAGGGGCGGTGGACCGTGACCCGGGCAGCCAATTTTCTCAATAATTTTCTCGGCAATGCTCCCGCAGCCCTTGTGCGGAGTCCCTCCGTTCTGGAGTTCATCGAGCGCGACCGCGGCCATCTTCCCGAAGATCCGGTGGAGCTTCTGTTGCTCTACGAGCGCTTTCAGCTCCTCTTCGACGAGCTGGTGCGAAGCCGCGCCATCGCTGCCGCCGGTGACGGCTTCGAGCGACGATACGGAGTGGACGTGGACGACCCGCGGGGAAAGATACGGGGGTGAGGTGGCGAGGAGCCGGGCCGGGTCGTATGTGCCGAAAAGGATCAACGGGGCTGGATACGGACCATCCGAAATAGCTCGTATTCGATGCCCGTGTCTTCGAAGGTGTCTGTGCCGTCGAATTGTCCCTGGAGCCGAAATACGCCGAGCCCCGGATCTTCGTCGAGCGTCCGTGCCAAGACGTCGAGTTCTTCTAGTAGTTCCTCCTCGCCGGTGACGAGGACGCGCTCCCAGCGTCCGAAGATTCGGACCTCGAAATCCGGGGCCGGACATTTGCAGGGATTGAAGCGGGCCAGGAGCACTACCTGATCGAGATCGTCTAAGGCGTCGACGGCGGACTCCACGGCGTTGTCCGTCCTCTGCAGTGCCCGCTGGAAGGGATCGCCCGACGACAGGCAGCCCCAGATTCCCGCCGACAGGGCGACGACGAGCACCGTAGACGTCCATCGCCTCATCGTCTCTCCCGACCGACGCGGCGGGCCACTTCTTCGGTGTAAATCCCGCGCGATTGGTAGATATAAAGCGGTGGACGAACGGCGAAATCAGGAGCGCCTCCGCGTCGCCACCGATAGTCGACGAGATAGGCGTCGTCGTCTTCGAAGGCGTGAAAAAAGCGCAATTGTGCCGTGCATAGATCGGTGGCCCGCGCCGCATCGAGGGCGTCCATCATTCGCCCCGGTGGAGTGAAGATCTTCAGCCAGCCGCGCTGTTGAAGCACATAGGCCGAAGCGGCGATAAAATCGCCGATGGTGCCGTGGAGCTCGTGGCGCGCCTCGGCGCGCTCGCGCACCGGGCTGGGGCGCCGGTCACCGGGCGCAAAATAGGGTGGGTTGCAAACCACCAGATCTGCACAGTGGGGCGTCAACAGATCGCGATGATTGCGCAGATCGCCGGCGATCACCTCCAGGTTGGACAGCTCGTTCTCCTCGATATTTCGCCGCAACAACTTCAATAGCGAAGGCTGCCTCTCTACGGCGATGATGCGCCACTTCGGGTTCTGGTAGGCCATCGACAGCGCCACCGCTCCCTGGCCTGCGCCCAACTCCACTACCGTGGCGTCTTCCGAGATCTCCGGTAGATCCGTGGCCAGGAGCAGAGCATCGAGCCCGAAGCGATAGCCCTTTTTGTGTTGCCAGATCGACAATTCCCCGTCGAAGAGTGCGTCGCAGGTCAATTCCGTCTTCTCGTCCTCGCTCACAGATCATCCTTGCCAGACAGTACTATCTCAGTGGCGCTCCGCATTATGGCCAAAAAGCGCGGGGTGACAAAGGCCGAGCGGTGTAATTCATTCGATCCGTCGTGGGACTCAGTGTGGCTGAGACCCCCCTGGCCCCGGCCCTGGCCCTGGCCCCGGCCCGAAGTAGCCCTTGCCCATGTCCTTGCCCTTGCTCGCAGTTTTGGAGTGGGAAAAGGCGGGCCGGGGCGAGGGCGAGGACCGAGGCCGGGGAAGAGGCGGGCCGGGGCCAGGGCCGGGGCCCGGGCAAGGGAACGACTGCCGACTATCGCCGATCACACCCCGCACCGAAGGTCCCGGTAGCCGGATGCGCTCCACCGTGGTAGTGTACTGCCGTTTTGCCCACTGGTGCGCCCTGGTCGAAGGATCGGTTATGTCCAAGCGAGCACTCTGGCTTCAAAATGCCACCGTCGTCACCATGAATGATGATCGAGAGGTGGTTGAGGGCGATCTTCTCATTGAAGACGGGGAAATTCGAGCGATTGGTGAGATCGGCGCCGAAGAGGCCGAAGGAGCCGAGGTCCGCGATCTGTCGGGTCATGTCGTCATTCCCGGGTTTGTGCAGTGCCATATCCATCTATGTCAGACCTTGATGCGAAACCACGCCGACGACATGACGCTCATCGACTGGCTTCGCGGAAGGATCTGGCCCTATGAGGCGGCGCTTACTGCCGAGACGCTGTCCGTCAGCGCTCAGGTTGGGCTTGCGGAGCTCATCCTGGGAGGGACGACGGCGATCCTGGACATGGGCACCGTTCACCACACGGACGCCATTGGGGAAGCCGTCGCCGAGTCGGGCATTCGCGCTCATATCGGAAAGTGCATGATGGACCACGGCGACCGGGTGCCACCGCCGTTGAACGAGGATACGGACGACAGCGTCCGCGAGAGCCTGCGGCTCTACGAGACCTGGGACGGCGCCGCCGACGGGCGTATTCGATACGCCTTCGCCCCCCGCTTTGCGGTCAGTTGCACGGAGGAGCTGTTGCGCAGAGTCGGCGAGGCGTCGGCGGATCTAGAATGTCCCATTCATACCCATAGTTCGGAGACGGAGTTCGAAAACGAATTCACTCGAGAATATTACGGGCTGAGCAATATCGCCTTTTTGGAAGAGGTGGGAATGACCGGCGGGCGAAGCGTCTTTGCCCACGGGGTCCACGTCGACGACGACGACTGCCGGATTCTGGCCGATACGCGAACCACCATCTGCCACTGTCCGTCGAGCAACCTGAAGCTCGCCAGCGGCATCGCCAATATGCCGCGGTACGACGAGTTCGGAGTCCCCGTCGCCCTCGGCGCCGACGGCGCTCCCTGCAATAACAACCTCGACGCCTTCGTGGAAATGAGGCTGGCCGCTCTATTGCAAAAGCCCTTTCACGGCCCGCGGGCCATGCCGGCGGACAGAGTGTTGGAGTTGGCCACCATTGACGGCGCCCGGGCGCTGGGGATCGACGACGAGACGGGCTCTGTGGAGGTCGGTAAATCAGCGGATCTGGTGGTCCTTCGCCTGGACGACGATCCGGGCTGTGGCCCCGGAGGCGAATTGGCAGCGCGGATTGTCTACAGCGCCCAGAAGCACAACGTGCGTCAGGTCTACGCCTCGGGGCGGCAGTTGGTCGACGACGGGGAGCTGGTGGGTGTGGATACGGAGCGTCTTATGGCCCGGGCTCGACAGGCACATCACGAGGTCGTCGAGCGGATGGAATCCTTTATCACTTGAATATCGATGGAACTGAGCGACTTTGCAGAGCGGATCTTATTCGCCGATTCGCTGGAGGGAAAATTCTTCCGTCCCCCCGGCGGGCTGTCCGGGTTGACCGATCGCGACCCGGGCCCGCCGCGCCAGTGGAGCGAGCCGGGGCGTCCCGCCGAACTTGCGATTGCGCCTCGCGGGGAGCGGGTGAAATTTCCGCATCCCGAAAACCTCGGCGATCCCGTGATGGCGGTCCGAGCGCTTCATACATTTGCCAATCACGAATTGATGGCCATCGAGATGATGGCCTGGGCGCTGTTGGCCTATCCCGATGCACCGGCGGCCTTTCGGGTCGGATTGGTGCGGCTGATCGCCGATGAGCAGCGTCACCTTCGCATGTACGCCGAGCGCATCGCCGGGCTGGGCGCTCGCTTTGGAGATCTCCCCGTCAACGACCACTTTCTTCGCTGCGCCCCGGAGTTGACCACGCCGCTGAAGTGGATCTGCGCCATGAATCTGACCTTCGAGCAGGCCAATCTGGATCACGCTCCCTTCTTCGGACATCACTTCCGGCGTCAGGGAGACGAGGCCAGCGCCGAGATCATGGATATAATCTTCGAAGACGAGATCCATCACGTCGGCTTCGGCGCTCGCTGGCTGTCGAAATACGGCGCTGACGGCCCGTCCTCATTTGAGACTTATCTGTCCAATCTTACGTTTCATAACGAGCCCATCCGAGCTCGTGGTGAGGAGTTCGACGCCGAGGCCCGAAGGCGGGCCGGATTGGACGACGAGTTCATCCGTGCCATGGCCGAGCTGTCGTGAGCGCCGAGTTGAGCGATGAATGGAATGGCTCTTTCGGCTCGCTCGTTTCTCTCATTCATTTCGCACCGCGAAGAGGAAGAATCCGATGACGTCGAAGCTCCCGCCAAAACAGCCGCATAAAAAGGACGCCGAATATATGCGCAAGGCATATATGTATTCGGCGATCTTGCTCATCTTCGGTCTATTGGGGAGTCTTCTTTTGGCGGAACGGATCGTCACCACTCAGGCCAAGCAGACGGCCGAGATCGAAGCGCTGGAACAAGAGAAAGAAGAACAGGAAGAGCCCGACCGTAACCGTTCAGGGTAGCCCCCCTGACTACAGACAGGCAGGGAACGGACACCCTCCCCGCCAACGGCTCTGAATTGCGCATAAGTTTTTGGAATAACCAGTAGGATTGATGCATGCCCCCAAATTCTTAGGCCGAAATCGGGCTCGACCTCGGAATCGACCTCGACCTCGGAATCGACCTCGACCTCGACCTCGGAATCGGGCTCGACCTCGGAATCGACCTCGACCTCGGAATCGACCTCGACCTCGGAATCGACCTCGACCTCGGAATCGACCTCGACCTCGGAATCGACCTCGACCACGAGAACGACCACGAGACCGAGACCGAGAACGACCACGAGACCGAGAACGACCACGAGAACGACCACGAGAACGACCACGAGAACGACCACGAGAACGACCACGAGACCGAGACCGAGACCGAGAACGACCACGAGACCGAGACCGAGAACGACCACGAGACCGAGAACGACCACGAGACCGGCTTTGCATAGAGTTATTCCCGTGACTTAAGCGCAATTCAGAGCCGCCAACGGGGAGGGTTGTCCGTTCTTGAGCTAATTCGGAGCGGAGAGGTCGGCGAGAGTGTCGGAACGGTTCCAGTCCGACCTGCGTCGGGAGTGATGACGTTGACGAAGCGGAGCATCTCCGGGTATTGAGTCCGATCGAAAGTACGAAATTCTATCTCTACATCCCCAATATCTCCCAACTCCCCGTTCTTACACACCGCTGACGTGCCGCATGACCACTGCGAGGCCACGTTCTTGAAATACGAGATCGGCAATTTCCATGAAAATTCACTTCATCACATTTGGCTGCAAGGCCAATCAATACGACACCGAGAAATTTCGCCAGGAATTCGAGGCCCGCGGAGCCAAAGTGGTGGACTCTGTAGAGGAGGCCGACGCCTGCGTGGTCAACACCTGTACGGTGACCAATCGGGCTGACGCGGTGGCCCGAAAGGCCATTCGCCGCGTCAAGCGCGATCATCCCGGCATCCGGGTCCTCGTCGCCGGCTGTTCGGCGGCGTTGCACCCGTCGATGTACGAGCAGATGGAGGCCGTCGACGAAGTGGTCGGAGGTCACGACGCCGTAGAGGTGGCCGATCGAATCGCCCCGGAGGCTCCGCTCTTGGAGCGCCACGAGGAACCCATCGGGGGACGGCTTCTGGAGCGCAACGAGCGGGGCACCCGGGCGTGGATGAAGATCCAGGACGGCTGCGATCGCCGCTGCTCTTTTTGCGCCACCCGGCTGGCCAGAGGGGCGAGCCGCTCTCGTCGGCCCGACGAGCTGGTCGCCGAGGCGAAGAAATTGGCCGCAAATCACAGTGAGATCGTATTCACGGGGATCCATATCGGCCACTATGGACACGATCTCAGCCCCCGAGGACAGAAGCCGGAGCATACCCTGGCCACCCTTGCACGGCGGCTCCTCGAGGAGATCCCGGGCGTGCGCTTTCGCCTCGGGAGTATCGAGGCCACCGAGATCGACGATCATCTATTGGATCTACTTGTGAATTCCGGTGGGCGATTGGTGCCACATCTCCATATCCCCATGCAGGCCGGCTCCGATTCCGTTTTGCGGGCCATGCGCCGCTGGCATACCCGCGAGCAGTACCGCCAGAGGGTCATCGAGATCTGCGAGCGGCTTCCCTACCTGGGACTCGGCGCCGACGTCATCGTCGGATTTCCCGGCGAGAGTTCGGAGAATTTCGCCGAGACTCGCGAGCTCGTCGAGGAGCTTCCCTTTACGTACCTGCACGTATTTCCCTACTCCGAGCGCGACGGAACGGTAGCCGCCGAGTTGCCCGACAAGGTCCACTCGAAGGTGGCCGCCGAGCGAAGTCGCCAGTTGCGGGAACTGGCGATGCAAAAGGGTCTGGCCTATCGTCGATCGCGAGCCGGCCAGGGCGCCGAGGTCATCGTCGAATCCACGGGCAGCGGGCTCACCGAGGACTACCTTCGCGTCGACCTCGAAGGCGTGGCGGACGGCGATGTGGGCCGCCTCATTTACGTTCCCCTGACTCTGAATGACGACGGCGATCTGGTCGCCCGCGTCCAAGCGAGCGCTGCACAATGATCGAGCGGTTCTGGTTATTTCACTGCGGCTATGCACGAATTCCCCGCTTCGCCGTCATCGAAGACGGCGGCTGGGAGTGGATTCGCCTCCCCTTTTTGGCTGGCCTGGCCGAGCACTCCGAATATGGACCCGTCATCGTCGATGCCCCCTTCGGTCACGAAGGCCCTGCCAATCTGGGGATGGCGATGGGATCGTTTATGCAACTGGCGGGTCTGGAATTCGAGGTGCGCTGGTCCATCGTGGCCAGAGTGGAGCAGTTGGGCTTTCGCCCCGCCGATGTACGCCACATCCTGATGACCCACCTTCACTACGATCATACGGGTGGTATGAAGAGCCTGGCTCACGCCCAATTCCACGTCTCCAGCCGGGAGTGGGATTACGCCACCGATGGCTCTCTGGGTGGTCTGGCGAAGAGCGCATATACTCAGCTCGACTACCGGTCTTTGGACAAGCATACCCTACGTCACGACGACGTCCCCCACCTCGCCGACAGCCAGAAAGGGCTGGATGTATTGGGAGACGGTTCGGTGGAGATGTTCTCTCTGCCCGGCCACAGCCCGGGCCACTGCGGATATCGAATCCACCTCGCCAGCGGGCCGGCGGTATTCTTCGCCGGCGACGTGGCCTTTACGGTGGATCAGATCTATGAGCGCGAAGGTCTGGGATTCTTCCCGAGGAACGTGGCCACCTCGAAAGGGGGAATCGAGGTCTCACTGCGCGCCCTCCGGCGCCACCTGGGCGCCCAGGACGATCGGGTCATCACCTCTCATGATATCGAGCTGGGACGGCGGTGCATTGAGGAAGGACCGCAGTTGTATGGCGAAGGTTAGCCCGGACTATTCTAGTCCGGGTTAGGGCCTGTCTGAAACTCCTTTTCCACCTCATATCTCGGGGGACCTTGCCCACTCGATCCGAGTAGCGTTGTTTTGTTCCATGCGGGGGGCGTTTCAGATCACTTGAGTTGCTGGCGAATCAGGATGAGGGGGCAGATGTGATCAATCACGAGCCACAGATTCCCCTTGCCAGGGGACGGCTATATCTGCAGAATCTCTACCACGCCGTAAGTAGAAATAGATGGGATATCTCGAGCGTCCAAGACGACCTGGAGCTGAGCTGCAAGGGCTCGATGATTAGCCTCCTGTCCGGAGGTTCGTCGCGAGACGGGTTATTCTCCTGCAAGTCTAGCCCCAAAGCCAATACCAGAACGGAGAAAACCTTAAGTGACTGGCATTAGTGCTGGCCCCCGGAAATACGTGAGCACCTCGGCGGCTCAATTTGCCGATCCCATCGTCGAGACTCCTCGAAGGGTTGACCCTATCTCGTCGTCTCTCCTTGGTCTCGACAAATTGCGC
>SLPW01000273.1 GCA_007131755.1 Myxococcales bacterium
CGAGGAAATTGCGGAATGGGCTCGTCCATGCTTGCCCGCAAATTTCGATAGGGCATGTAGAAGATGAGCTGGCCGTCGACGAGACGGCTGGCGTAGTTGCTTCCGCTGAAATAGTCGTGAGACTCGAAGAAAGTACTCTTTCCCCGGCTCAGTGCGCCCTCTTTGTCGATGGTAAAGGAGGTGATCTCCGTAGCCCCCGAGAAGTTTCCACGCCGCCGGTCGCCGTCGAAGATCCTCGCTCCGAAGCGGTATCCCACGACATAGATCCTGTCTCCGCGCACCAACATCTCGTCGTACCATACCCTGCTATTCAATTCTTCCGTGGGAGCGACGCGCATGGAGTCGATGGCTCTGGCCTCGCCGGAGTGGGCGACGTCGACGGTGTATAGCCGTCCCCGACGAAGCATCACCAGGTGGTCCCCGACGTTCATTACGATGCCCCCTTCGGAGACGCCGGCTTCCTGAACGTTGGTGATCTCCTCGTTGGCAGGTGCTTCGGAATCCGCCGAGGCCGCCATCGGCTCCGCCGACTCCTGGACCATCAAATAATCTCCGTCCTCCTCGTATTGCGCCCGCCGCTCCTCTTCGCGCCTCAAGATCTCCGTCATATATGCCGCCATTTCCTCGTCGGAGTCGAAGCGCTCCATCTTCGACGGATCCTCATAGGCTTGAGAACTCGAACTTCCAAAGCCGAAAAAGAGTCGCGGGCCATCGCTTCCCTCGGCACCATTGAGCCCCAGCCACAACACACCACCGACCGCGATCAGGCTGACCATCACCACCATCACCACATTCTTGCGTTTCATTTTCGTCCTCGTCGATTCAGTTCCAGATTGACCGTCCACACCCCTTTGAACGGTGCGGAAAAAAAATGGATCTAAATTCGTGAAGACGAACGGCCTCGGGAAAACAAAAAAACCCCGATCCCTTGCGGGACCGGGGTCGAGGCCAGATGAACGATATCGCTCACCTCGCATGAATTCTATCGCTGCTCATTGACAGCTTTGAATTCATTGGGTTCGGTCTATCAAACCTTATTGCAGGCCTTCGCAGGCCTCTTCGGCCGCTTGGAACTCGCTCTCACAGGCTTCGAAAGCGGCGAAAGGATCGTCACAGTCATCGCCGATGGAGCCGGCCATGCACTGTCCTGCCGCCAACATGGCTTTTCCACAGTCGTCTCCCGCTTCTTCGACCATGGCGTTGTATTCCGTGACACACTCACTGACGCATTCGTCGATATCCATGTCTTCGTCACATGCCGATTCTGCATCGCACATGGACTTACAAGTCGACTCGACATCGTCGCAGCCCGTCAAAATACCGAGACTGGCGACGAGAAAGCCGACAGCGATCATGATCAAAAAACTGTTGTTCTTCATTTCTTCTCCTTGCTCCTCTTGGTTGCACACTCCGAATGGTGTCGTCATTCACTGCGTTGGCTCGGCATCACGATGACCTGAGAAGGATTCTTTGAACATCCTTGCTCCGGCTCCCAACCGAATCACGCCCGAATGGCAAAGTGCTGTCTATCAATAACAGAAACTCTGATGCAACACCACAGTCGTTTTTCCTTAATTCCGGTTTACCGAGGACATCGCCGCGACGGCCTTGCATCACTGATGCTCGTGGTGCTCGAGATCCTCGTTCGACACGATAATGGCGTCGAACTGACGGAGAGCCTCCTCTCCATGGTCCTTCAATACATCCCATGCGGTCAAGGCAAGAAAACCCTGACTCCGTAAGGGAGCGAGGCCGCGGCGCAACGTAACATTTCGTTGGATCCAGCAGGTGTCCATCTGGAGTTGCGAAATTATTCGCCGGCAAGACTCTCCACCTCACGCTTGATGTCACGCAGACTCATCCCGTCCATCGCATCCATGGCGGCCTCTTCGTCGCCGTCGTATTTGTCGGCATAGTGCAAGGTCAGGCCCAGAATCGCCAGCGCGAAGGCCTGCTCCTCTTCTTCGCTCATTCCCTCGGTCATTTCGTCGAGCGAGGCCTCGAAGGCTTCATCGCTGCTGGTGTCGATCGTAGGCTGATCGCAGGCCGCTGAAAGGGCAACGAAAAGGACCATGGCGAGCATCATCAAGATTCTTTTGAGCTTCATCGTTCTTCCTTACTCTCTGTTCTATTTTTCTGGATGGTTCAAGACTTCTATCGAGTACATCTAACCCAATTCACCTGCGAAGAAGAATCTTTGCGTACCGCTCAGGTCGCGACAAATTCACAGGGGGTCCCCCATCAGTAGCAGATTCTTTTTTGGTGCGCGAAAGGAATTTATTCGCTGTTTGCTACGTCGCCTGCGCAGCGATCTCCACCTCCGAGGTCCCCTCGGGCTCGCCGACGGCGATTTGCAGGCCGTCTCGGGCGCTTGCGATCTGAAGCGGACCGTCCACCTTCTTGCGAAGTTCGGCCACTGCCTCGTCGAGAGCGTCATCACTGTGGGTGGGATCGTGATGGGTGAGAAAGAGTCGGTCCACTCCGGCCTCCAGGGCCACCTCCATGGCATCGTTGTAGGTCGAGTGGCCAAAACCCATTCGGTCCGGATATTCGTGCTCGAAGTACTGAGCGTCCATGATCAAGACGTCGGCCCCGCGCGCGAGTTGAATCAACTCCGAACGACCTCCACTTCGCACCTCCACGTCGCCGGAAAATACTATCGTCGACTCCCCATTGCTGATGCGATAGGCCGTGCTGCCCGAGGGGTGACACATCTCGGCCCACTCCACCGCCAGGCCCCCGAAGCTGCGCTGACCACTGTCGTCGATATCCTCGAAATGAAGGGTCGCCGCAATATCGGCCAACTCCACCGGAAAAAGTGGCCGCTTCATCTGATCGGAGAGCACCTCGAAGAGAGTACGCCCCTCACGGCTCGTGGAGTACAGACGAAGATTGGTCGTGGGATTGAAGAGGGGTCCAAAGAGGGGAAATCCCTGGATGTGATCCCAGTGAAAGTGGGTCTGAAATAAGATGGTATCTTCCCAATTTTGCTCAGTGGCTCGTCCCAGGGCGGCCAGGCCGGAACCACCGTCGATGATGACCCGCGACGGCGTGGAAGAACCTTGGCCCCCCAACTCGATCTCAATACAAGTCGTCGCCCCGCCGTAGCGCCGAAATTGCGGCCCCGAAACGGGAATGCTCCCCCGGGTACCCCATAATGTGATATTGAGCATCTCTACCTCCGTTGCGGCGATGGTACTGTCCCATGGCCGAATTGTACAGATAAACGCACCATCGACAGCCCACCTGAGGCGACCCACGAAATAGTGGTCAACAGAATTTAGATCCGAACCTTTCTTCCTCGAATCCTCGACGAACGATGATTGTACGTCTGTCTTATCGTATCACAAGCGAAGATCGCCACCGGCTGCCTTACTCCCCGTCCACGGGATAGCCGGCAACCAGTTGAGGGGCTGTCGTGAGAACGAAATGCTTGATGCCCTGCTCGGGATCAACCTCGATCTCGGCATCGACCTCGGCATCGACCTCGGCATCGACCTCGGCATCGACCTCGGCATCGACCTCGGCCACGAGCTCGAGAGCGACCACGAGATCGAGAGCGACCACGAGATCGAGAGCGACCACGAGATCGAGAGCGACCACGAGTTCGAGAACGAGACCGGCTGCCTTACTCCCCGTCCACGGGAGGTTCGTCCTGGGGGTCGAATAGGCCCCCCTCCAGATAATGTCCGGCTCGCCACAGATGGAGGGCAAGACGGTCGCACCACTGAAGGGCACGCAGGAGCCGATCCAACTCGTGAGGGGCCGGATTTCCTGAAGCCGCCTTGCGAAGAAGGTTGTGACGCCGCCTCTTTCGTTCTTCGTACAGAGTCTTTGAAATCTTTTCCAACGAGGGAGAAATCTCGGTGTCCTCGTCGATTTCGGCAGCAAGGGACAGCGAATTTCGAAGCCCGTCGCGAAAGCGCTCCAGCGCCGGATCCTTCCTGACCGTCTCCATCAACGCAGGGGCCGTTTGCACCCTGCGAGTCATTCTCTCCAGGTGGTCGAGAGCGTGCAGGATCGCCAGATGACGTGCGTGGTCGTCGGCCTGCTGCGGATCGGTCTGGACTTGGTCCAGGAAGTCTCGGCATCTGGCCAGCCCCACCGCCACGGCGTCAACGGCCTCGATGGACAGCGGCTGTGGCTCCGATGGATCCATGGTGCGATGAAGCTGGCCCACGAGGGCGGTATACATCTGTGCCAACGCCCTGCGCGCTGCCTCCACCCCGACTGCGGGAATGGCCGCCACCTTCGAGTCCAAGCCCGCCGAATACTGGAAGTCCTCGCCGGGAAGAACGCGGTACACCAGCTTTGTAAAGGGCGTCAAAAACGGTAGCAATACGGCAACCCCCACAATCTTGAACGTGGTGTGAAAAATGGCGATGGCCACGGCATCGCTGAGCTGCCCTCCGCTGTCCATCCACAGGCCGTGTAGGTATAGGAATAAGGGCAAGATCAACAGCGCCAGCCCGGAGGTGATGATGTTGAAGGCAATATGCGCCACCGCCGTCCTTCGGGCAGCCAGCGTCGCGCCAATGGCCCCCAGGGCCGCCGTGACCGTCGTCCCCACAGCCTGACCGATCACCAGGGTCGCCGCCTGAGGCAGATCGATGGCTCCGGCGAAGAGGGCCGTCAGAGTGGCCGCGATGGCCGCGCTCGACGATTGCATCAGCACGGTCATCACGAACCCGATGAGCACCAGCAACAGGCGGCCGCGCATGCCGTCGGCCCCCACGGAGCTCAGATCGATCTGGTCGGCCAGATCGCCCATCCCCACCTGCAATACATCGATCCCCACGAAGATGAGCCCGAACCCGGCGACGGCGGCTCCGATATGGGCCCTGCGCCCCTTCAATAGCAGCGACGCCAGCGCTCCCAGCCCGACCATTGGATAGGCAAAAGAGCTGATGCTGACGTTAAACCCCAGCGTCGCAACCAGCCAGGAGGTGGCCGTCGTCCCCAGGTTGGCTCCGAAGATCACTCCCACAGCCTGCGCGAAGGTCAATAGCCCGGCGCTGACGAACCCGATGCTCGCCAGGGTAGTCGCGCTCGAAGACTGCACCAACGCCGTGAACACCGTGCCTGTGGCCACGCTGGAAAATCGCCCCTGTGTAAAACGCGACAACATCAGCCGCAGCGCATCTCCGGCGGCGGTGCGAAGGTTGTCGCTGAGCAATTTCATGCCCAGCAAGAAAATCCCCAGTCCGCCCAAAATAGTCACTGCGAAGGACAAGTCTTCTCACCTTACTTCGTAGCTGGCCAGCAGGGCCTCCACGGAATCGCGCACCCCCTCGAAGCGATCTTTCTGGCCGCCGGCGTCGATAATATGGAGGTGATCCTCGGTGGTGAAAAGGGTGATCCAGTAGACATATGGCGAGTCCTGCTGGTCGCGCCCGAAGACCAGCCTCGTTCCGAGATGACCGTCCGCAGAGCGCACCTCCTGTTCGTCGAGCAAAGCATAGCCGGCTCGAAGCCGCATCCGCTCGCGTGTGGCGTTGACCCAGAACTCGTGGGCTGCGCCGGGCACGTCGGCTCGCTCTCCCTGGGCGTAGACGCTGCCGCGAACCACGACCCCGTCGTAGGTCATCGCCACATAGCTATGTCTGTCGCGCTCCAACTCCACCATATCGTCGGGAGTGACCACGTCGAAGGAAGGTCCACACCCCGTAGCTGCGAAGAGAAACAACAACAGCACCATCAGCGCAGCCCACGGGCTTCTTCTCGTCGTTGTGCGAATCATCGGTACCTCCTTGGAACTCGCATCAGCGACTCCAGGCCCAACTGGTCGAAGAAAGTAAAGGGAAGCATAAAATCCTCCCGGGGCACCTCGTCGATCTCAATGGGCCGAAAAGAGACCTCGATGGTGGAGTAGGCGATGCGATCTTCGAAGGAGTCGAGCTGTCCGAGGATACGCTCGATTTCAAGGGTCACTCGCTCCAACTCTCGTTCGATCTCCAGCGCATCGGCGACGGTCTCGGCCTCTTCCAACAGCCCCTCGAGACGATCTCGTAACTGGCGGGCGTTGCGAAGGCGGATCTCAAGGTCTCGCACCTCTTCGGTGACGTCCTGAGCTCGCCAACTCGTATCCAGAACATCGCCCATCTTAGAAAGGGCTGCCATGGCGTCTCGAAATAGCTCGGCCGGCACTCGCACCGTAAGCTGGCTGGAGGAGCGCTCCGACACATAGCCCCCCATCTCCTCGACGGCGTCGACGATGCGTTCCTGTGTTTCATCGACCTCGTAGATGGCCAGCACCAGGCTGCCCGTATAGATCAGCAGTTGTCCCCGCTCTGACTTCGCTTCGGTCTCCGGAGGTTCCGCAGTGGGAGAGCTGACCGATGATCCGGAAGCCTGCGCCGGTGAAGCTTCGGCCCGGATATCGTCAACCCCATGGGCCTCGGCGAGCCTTACGCGGTCGCCCACCTCCTCCGGAGCCGCCGCCATTTCCGCACTGGGCGGACCGGCGGCACACCCAACCAGCAGGGCGATCACCGCCAGCACCCACATCATTTTTCTGGGCAACGCTACTCCCATCTTCTCTTCTCCTCTTCTCCTCTTCCCATCGGCCAACTCCGGACAGACGCCGGTGCGTCCACCTTACTCCTCTTCATATCTCCCGGTAAGCGGAAAGTGATCGACTTCGTCCAACTGCCGGATCGTCAGCCAGCCGGACTGAGCACAATAATCGTAGACCACCTGCTCCCCTGCGGCGTTTACGATGAGCTGGCCCCCCGAGGCCTCATAGCTTCCGGAGATATTCGTCTCCAGACTTCCCGTAATGGAGCAGTCGCATCCGCCGCCACCGCTACAGCTTACGTTCGCCCCCGTGAGTCGATCCTGCAGATCGCCCTCGATGAGTTCACATCCGTCGAGGGCCTCCTCGCAACCAGCGGGGACGGTGACCATGCCGTCGACAGTGGCCGAGATTTGATGCTCGAAGCTATTGTCGGAACCGATGTTAAGAGTCCCCGTTCCCTGCAATTCGAATTCTTCGAGTTCCCAGTCGTCGCACTCCGAGGGCAGCCCGACGAAGGCCGACCTGATTCCCGGCTCGGCACAGAGTCTGTCTAACGTCCATTGCCCGCCGGGGTTGCCACCACATCCGGAGAACGATCCGTCGCACAGGCCCTCCTCCAGATCCGGCGGCTCACCGTTATTGCCGTTATTTTCACCGTTCGGCGAGGAGTTGGGGCTTGAATTCGGCGAGGAATTGGGGCTTGAGTTCGGCGAGGAATTTGGGCTTGAATTCGGTGTGGAGTTGGGATCGGGTGTGCCATTGGGAGAGGAGTTCGGTGTCTGGTTGCCTCCCGATCCATTTCCATTGTTGTCATCGTCGGCAGACCAGTCTCCGCCACCGATGGGCGGATTCTTCTCGATATCGCCTGACAGGACCACATCCGTATCCCCACACCCCCAGCAGACGACGAGCGCCGCCAACCAGGCGATCCATGGACTGCCAATGCGCACGAATTCCTCCGAACAAAGCCACCGAATGACCATCACCACCACCGACAGTGCCACATTCTATCGCAGTTTGCATCGGAATCGTACTTCGAGAAATGGGAACGCCTTTCGTCCGTAGCAATTCCCGGGCCCGGGTCGCCATCACCAATCACCGGCAATTGTCCCGATCGGGCTCGCGCTCCTCCCACATCAACTCCATATAGGGTTCGACGTGATCGCAGGTGATCTCGTCGCCGTCGGCAATGTCGATGGCGCCGCCCAATCCGTCGACGCGGACCATTCGAAATATGCTGTGCAGATCATTGGGCTCGACGTCGGGAGCCAACTCACAGATGGTGTCCGTACCGCCATAGACCTCGATATCCGTGCGGGTGGCGCTACTGCCACGGATATCGTTGGGCTCCATGATGGTCCCGAAATAACTGATGATCTGGCGCTGTCCCATAAAGCGGGAGCAGCCGCTTCCCTCGAGCTTCATGCTCACCCCGGGGTTTCCGTCGCCGTCGCCGTCGATGACGGCCTCGTCTTCGGGATCGATGGGAATGGTATCGCCGATGGGATCTTCCAGATCGACCCCCCACAGCCCGACCTCCGTGGCCGAGACGTAACTCCCTCCCGGCAGAAGGCTCGTAATATAGCCCTGGTCGAGGATGACGAAATCGATTGACTCCAGAACGGCCTGAGAGGCCACGGGCCGAAATCCGAGTACGGGGCTCATCTCCAGATGGCACAGCCGGCGCTCTTCGTTGAGCATCACGCCGTCCTCTTCGATATCCACCAGATAATACGCCCAGGTCAGTTGCTCCTGGTTGAGAACACAACTGCTGGCCAGGTGGAGTTTGAGCCAGGTGCCGGTCATCGTCCCCGCCCCCTGTCCCCCACCGAGTTCGTCGGCGGGAGTAGGCTCGGTGCCGTTGCCACCATTTTCCAGCGTCTGATCCTCAAAGACCGGATCGCCCACCTCCAGCCCGCAGGCCGCCATGAAGACCACGGCAACGAGGGCGACCAGGCAGCCCTGCCAATATCGCGTCACTGCTTTGCTCATAATCCAAAACTCCATCACATCTATTGACCATCCCCACGAGCCTGCGCTGTGGAGAGCCAGTCCGGCATCTCAGTACCTGACTTCAAATCCCACCGCTCCGATCCAGCCTCCGGAGGTAAAGCCGGGAAACCCGGGATTTCCCGTCTGCAGTCCCTGGGCCTCCGGATAGGGCTGACCCGTATCGGGGTTGAGCGTATCGCGGGGGAACTCGTCGCATAGCGCCTGCTCACCGGGGGCACAGGCAGGATAGGTGTCGAGCTGTGCCTTGTCGGTCTCCCGGCGAAGGAGATGCTGAAATTGAAGAAACCAGGACGCCTCCAGGTTTCGCTCCCACACCGAGAATTTATGAGCTCCGCCGACGGAGCCGCTGATGCGGGTGTTGTCTACGTAATTGGTCCTCCCCGTCTGGGAAGGCACGGGAGTGGGGATGAACCCGAGTCCCGCCCGCAATCGAGTTTCCTCGGAGCTCTGCCACTCGGCACCGGCCCGACCCTCGATGGTATTCGAAAAGCCCGGCACATCACCATGACTGTCCACATGGGAAGACCAGAAGGTATAGCGTCCGTCCAACGACCACTCGATGGTCCCCGGCGCCCAGGCCACCCCGGCGCGAAGTGAAGAGGGCGTCGATATGGGTACCCAGCTCAACTCCTGAGTCGACTCCTCCTCGGAGGCGTTGATGCCCCGAACCTGCACCTCGTTTCCTCCGTCGATATCGAAGGCCACGGCCCCCCGATAGGCGATCCCGACGTCGATATCGTCGGTGATGGACGCCGTTACCCCGGCGAGCAGACCCCAGCGGTTGCCCGTATTCACGTCGGCGTTGATGGCCACATCCGATTGATCCGCCGGATCTCGCACGTAGGCCCGAGTGGTGGCCACGGTCCCCGGCAGGTAGGTTCCACCTACACCAACGGCCAGACGGTCCGTCAGTTGTCTGGCCAGTCCGAGCTCGATGACCGGGCGGTGAATCCGTGAGCCGATGATCTCATGATGCAACTGATTTGAGAATTTGCGCTCTCTCTCATCGGCGAAGTGGGTCTGAAGATTCATCAATCCATTGGTGGGTACCATCAATAACGCCCCGGCCCGGGTCTGGGTCTCACCGAAGTCGGTGATCAGCCCTACGGTCACCCCGTAGAGGGGCTTCGGAGAGTCCGTATCACTTCGATGCGTGCGGGTCTCGGAAGAGGGAAGAGTGGGCGTACGGGTACCGAGATCGGGGATATCGTAGCCGTCTGGCCTCTCCTTGAGGAGGATCGGCGCATCCAAAAAGGTGGCGAAGGCGCCTGCTCGCAACTCCGGGGCCTGACCTGCCAATCCCGCCACGTTATCATAGACCGCAGACGGCCCCTCGGGGTTGGCCGTCTGCGCACCGCCCATGGCCGTCGAGCGGGCTCCCGGCCCGTATACGTCGAAGGGACTGGCCCAGGCGACGGAGGAAGCACACCAGATAGCCGCCACGATCGAAATTGCAATTACTCCGCACCGAATACTACGCATCGACACTCCGAACTCATCGCACCACGGTAAACCAAAAACCCCGGCCGTTTATACGCGGCCGGGGTTTTGAGCACAATATTGTGGGTGGGCAATCAGTTCACGTCCACCGTTACGTCCAGACTGCGCTCGGTTCCCGAAAGGGATACGGTGATCTCACAGGTGCCGGCTTCCAGCCCTTTGACCTCCAGGCTGTGCAACGCCAGCGCACCCAACTCTTCGAAGGGCATGAAATACTCCGCCTCACAGATCTGCGGGGTGTCCGTGGTAACTTCCAAGACGTCGCCCAGCGCACCACAGACCTGTTCCTCCTGCGACTCCACCGTAAACAAAGCCGCCATACGCTCCACGTCTCCGACGTCGACGCTGCCCGTGGCCTCGTCACCGGAAAATGGTTTTAATTCATCTACATCCGATGCGGCGATGACCTCGAATTCGGCGCTCTCTCCGTTCAAATCGGAGACCACCTCGTAGGTGCCCGGCTCAGAGGCGATGAAAAACTCCAGCGAGCCCAGAACATCGTAGTCCTCGTTGATCTCTCCCGTATATTCGAGTTCGAGAGGCAAAAGGTCCTCGCCGGCCTCGATGGACACCGGATAATGGCCATAGCCCGTCAATTGGCCGCCCTGAGAGTCGAACATCCGGTATCTCATACGCCCGGCGGCGTCAGCCAGAAATAACCCGCTGCTGCACCGGTTCTCCACTTCCACGCTGGCCACGGCAGCTGAGCGAACCTCGAAGCTATCGGACAACTCCTCATCGCCTGAGGCCACTCTTCCCTCGGCGGTCACCCGCACCGTGCCCTCCCCCTTGGCCTCCAGGGTGAACGAATAATCGTCCTGATCGACCACATCCAGGGTATCCACGTCTTCGGTGAACACCTCCGTAAACTCCACGGCCTGCTCGGAGTCGACATGGGTCGCCCGAACGTCCACCCTCGCCCCCTCGGCGAGGTCCTCAGCGTTGGTCATTTTGCTGTTGATATAGGAGAAGCTGAAATTTCCCTCCTCTCCTTCCACCTCCACATCACAGCCGGCGCCGAAGGCCATGAAGGCCGCCAGTGCGATGAGGGTCGAATTCTTCTTCCATCCATACGAGCAGGTCATGACGTTCTCCTCTTGAGTTCCAACTGTTCGATCTTGCATCGCTATTGGTTGCTCCATCTGTGGACCAACATTGCTCCAGATCGTCAGCGATTGCTGGAGGGTTCTTATTGGCACCACGATGAATATGCAAGATAGGAGCCAGAACAAGGAGAAAACTTATTCTCTCACGGCTCGGGAAGCTGCTCCAGCAGCCAGGGAAGTTCGTCGAATAACTCGTCCCAGTCGGCGAGTTCGCGCTCGACGAAGGCCATGAAGATCGGACGCTGATGTTCATTATAGGTGTGGCTCTGGTAGCCGGGCTGCCACTCCATCTCTCGAATGCGGTATCCCCTTCCGTAGTACCGTTCCAGGCGGGGACGCAAAACCTTCATGGCCTGGTCGACCAACTCCTCGTCAGTGAAGTCTGGGTGGTCTACGAAGTCGGCGCTGATGGGGACGGTGATCTTGGAGCCTTTGAGATCGACCTCGGCCAGGAAGTGACGTGCGTTTCGATGTTCGAAGATAAGTCCGTCTTCCACACGAATGATCTTCATCCCATGGTTCAAGCGCTCGCGAACCTGAGTCTCCACTTGTTCCCGCGTCTGTCGCATCTTACACCTCCATGTTGGGCCACTTCGGGCCGTGCACCGATGATGCGGTACAAAATAATCACGGCAGTCGGTGATTTCCAATAATTGTGTGATTACAAGGGTTTGCCGACTGGCACCGACCTCGGTCTCGGTCTCGGTCTCGGTGTCGATCTCGGTATCGGTGTCGGTCTCGGTCTCGGTGTCGATCTCGGTATCGGTGTCGGTCTCGGTCTCGGTCTCGGTCTCGGTCTCGGTGTCGATCTCGGTGTCGATCTCGGTGTCGATCTCGGTGTCGATCTCGGTGTCGATCTCGGTGTCGATCTCGGTATCGATCTCGGTAGCGACCTCGGTATCGGTGTCGATCTCGGTATCGGTGTCGGTGTCGATCTCGGTATCGGTGTCGGTGTCGATCTCGGTATCGGTGTCGGTGTCGATCTCGGTATC
>SLPW01000455.1 GCA_007131755.1 Myxococcales bacterium
ACTCACCGATGCCCTCCAGCGTCCTCTCCAGGCCGGCGATCTCAAACCCCACCCGATCGATCTCCTCGTTCAACAGCCCGAATTGCTCCTCGATCTCCCGGTTGCGCTGCTCCAACTCCGCCTGCGTCGACGGGGTCCGATCCTCGATGGCCTGTAAACGACGCAACTCCTCATCCAGCTCCACCAACCTCGCTTGTTGGGAGGAACTCAAAAAGGGCTGAACTCGTTGCAGCTCCCAGTCCAACAGTTGATCGTAGATGGCGAGCAGGCGCGAATGCAGCTCGTGGCCTTGAGACCATCCCTCGGCGAGCCGAGGAAAGGCCTCGATGCTCGAACCCATGTCGATGGCCGACTCCAACTCCTCAATTGCGTCGTAAGCCTCGTCGATATCCTCTTGCGTCATCACCCCGTCGCCCATCAACTGACGAGATGCGATCATCAAGTCCTCTTCGTCCAGCCACTGTGTGACCTCTTCGGGAAGAAAATCCGGCCGCAGACCCCGCAGTTCGTCGCGCACCAACTCCACGAAAAATTCGTCCAACTCCTGATGGTCATCGATAAATGTCGTCAACTCGTCACGCACCGGCGAAAAGGTGTCGACCAGATCCGTAAACCAGTACCTCGCATCGTCGTATTCTCGCAGTCTCATCGCCATATCCGCCATCAGCATCTTCGCCTCCGGAACGAATTGGGGCTCCGGATCGGAGATCAACAAAATATCCAGGTTTCGCATCGCCGCCCGATAGCTTCCCTGGGCCACGTGTGCCCACGTCAGTTCGTAGAGCGCCCGGGTAAAGAGCGGGCTGGTGCGGGGGAGCCTGAGATAGTGGTCCACCGCCATGGCGTAGTCCTCGTTCTCATAGGCCAGCCGTCCCCGGCCAAGATGCGACAGCTCTCTTACGTGGCGGTCCTCCTCGTTTTGCACCTGCCGTTGCGTCAGCTCCTCGAAGATCTCGTCGGCCCCCCGAAGATCTCCGTCCGCAGCCAGCGCCACGCCCTCGAAGTAGCGCGCCCTCATGGCGAATTCCTCATCCTGCGCCGCTCGCTGAAACCAGGGCCGCGACGAATTGACCCGACCCTCCTGATACAGCGTCTTTCCCCGTATATAATGGATGGCAGGACTTACGTTTTCCAGATCGTCGAGCCGATCGTAGAGCTCGTCCACTCCCTCGTAATCTCGTGTATAATGCGTCAGCTCCAGCAATTTGACGATCGCCGGCTGGTAGAATCTTCCGTGCCCCTTGTCGAGCACCTGGCGAAAATACTCCCGGGAAGCTCGAAAATTTCGGCCCTCAAACAGGCTGTCTCCCAGGATGTAGAGCGCCTCGTCATAGCTCGGAAATTGCTCCGGCTGCGTGGTATCCACCAAAGTGGACATCAGCAGAGCGGCCCGATCGTAATCCCCCATCAGATAAGCCACCTTCGCCTCGTTAAACCGCGTCTCGGCGCGAAACCGCGACTCCAGCACTGCCGGCAACAGATAGGTATCCTCCAATACGTCTAGCTGTCCCGATAGATTGTCCACCGCCTCTACCGGAGGCTCTTCGGCGGCGGCCGCTGACATCCCCCATCCCAGCGCCCACATCACGCCGATGACGATGCCGCTTACCCACCGCACCTGCTTGCTACCATACTGATGCATCGGCTCGACCTGCACAGAATCTACCTGATCTCTTCGCCGCTGGCTGCTCACTCGGCTTCCGGCGCCGTCTCGTCAAATTCGAAATCCCCTTCGAAATCCTCTTCCAACTCGTCACTTATCTCCCCCTCGAAGTCCTCTACGGCGAGTTCCACCAATCTCACCTCACAGATCCCGTCCGGCCTTTCTTCGTGAGCCGTAAAGGAACTTCCGCTCTTATAGGCCCGCACCGTCACCATACTCGTCCTGCCCTCCTCTGCCGTAAATTGACAGGAAAAGCGCAGATTGAATTCATATCCCTCGGCATACGAGAAGACTCCGTAGCCGCTTCCCCTCAACCCCAGGGTCACGGAGACGGTATGCGTCCCCGGCGTCATCGGTCCGCTGAACACCTCCAGCCCCTCGTCGTCGATCGACGGCTCCACTTCGCTATAGACCTGACTTCCGTCTAAGCTGAAGATGGCCCTGTCGATCTTGTAGCGCCGCCCCAGATCGTCTTTGAAGATGATGACCGCCCGGCTTCCCGCCAGATTCTCAGCCAGGATTGTCTCGCGCAGCAGGGCAATACGGCTCTTGGAGCGAAATACCCGCTCCTTGAGATCGTCTATCTGAGTCTCCAACTCTCGGACCCGAAGATCGTAGACCTCTGCCGGGTCTTTTCCCTCCGGCAGATCGTCCATACCCCCAAAGCCCGTGGTATCCATTCGCGCCGCCAAGGACTCCTCGGTCCCCGGATAATCGGTATCCAACTCCCTACCTCCCGGTCCGATCACCGCATCACCACCGGCGCTGGGTCGATCCGCCGCCGCCTCTTCTTCTTCCGGGGCTGCCTCTTCGTCGGGCGCTGCCTCTTCGTCGGGCGCTGCCTCTTCGTCGGGCGCTGCCTCTTCGTCGGGCACTGCCTCTTCGTCGGGCGCTGCCTCTCCTTCGGGCGCTGCCTCTTCGTCGGGCACTGCCTCTTCGTCGGGCGCTGCCTCTTCGTCAGGCGCTGCCTCTTCGTCGGGCGCTGCCTCTTCGTCGGGCGCTGCCTCTTCGTCGGGCGCTGCCTCTTCGTCAGGCGCTGCCTCTTCTTCGGGCGCTGCCTCTTCGGTCGCCTCTTCTTCCGGCGCCGCCTCTTCCGTGACCTCTTCGGTGACGTCGGACTCTCCGTCGTCGGCGATAGCCAACGACGGCAAGGCCAATAAGAATAGCGCCACTATCAAACACCATCCGGGCCGCATACTTCGGTGCATAAGGCATTTCCTCGTGATCAAATGGTCGACGACTACTCGCAGACCGACCCTCCTCAGTCGGCAGGAGATCCCGTGCGTCGCGTTCGGTGAGCGTACTGGACCCATGGGCCAATCTCAAGTTTCATCCCCGTCGTCGCGGGTTTCTTTTCATGGTGTAGCATATCGGTGGACCAACGACCAATCATCATTGCACCGAGCAGGTGTGAGCGGTTTCCATCGGTAATCGTTCCATCGCGGTAGGGACCACCGTTGCCGGTGGCCCCCCGCA
>SLPW01000626.1 GCA_007131755.1 Myxococcales bacterium
CCCCGAAGTCGTCACGTCTCGATCAAGCCTATCTTCTTGTCGTCACGCCAGTACACGACGTTGATACCCTCCGTCTTGGCGTTGGTGAAGACGAAGAACGGCCGATCCAACAGCTCGAGCTGTAGCACGGCCTCGTCGATATTCATCGGCTTGGCCTCGTACATCTCCTGGCGCAAAATGGTGACCTGACCACGGGCGGTGTTGACCACCTCTGCGCGCTCGGTTTTTTCGTCTTCCTTCGGCTCCGGATAGCGCTCGTAGTCCTCCTCGAATTCGCTGTCGTAGATCACTCCCGCAGCTTCTTCTTCGGCCTCCTGTGGCTCCAGAGGGCTCAGCGGGGAAAGCACACCCATTCGGAACATTCGCGCGTCCCCATTGGTCGGCTTGTGATCGCGAAGGCGATCTTTGTGGCGCCGCAGTTGTTTTTCGATCTTGTCCAACGCCAGATCGATGGAGCTGTACATATCCTCGCTTCGCTCTTGCCCTTTGACCGTCAGATTCTTGATCTTCAGGGTGAAATTGGCGATATGCCAGAACTTTTCAACGGTCATCACCACCGACGCATCGACCTTTCCCTGGACGTATTTGTCACAGATCCTTTCCAATTTGTCGGTTGCATAGCTGCGAAGTGACGATGACGAATCCATGTTCCGGAAGGATACGTTAGCATTCATGGGGGACTCCTTCTTCGGAGGTTGACAGTACGAGAGATGAAAACGAAAGCCCCTCGCCAGCGCCTGCCATCAATGTCGCAACAGGGAGCGCCAGCCAGGTTCGGCCTTCCTTTCTCTTCCAGCATAGCCCGTACCCCCCCTTCGGACCAAGCACGACATCGACGGAGATCGCCATCACATTCCGATGGTGAGCACCACGATGCCCCTCGATCAGAACAGCCTCTTTCGCTTCGAGCTCGACAAGATGCCCATCATCTCGCGGTACTTGGCGACGGTGCGCCGGGCAATATCGATATCCTCTTGCTTGAGGACCTCCACGATCTTGGCGTCGCTCAGAGGCTTTTTGGGGTCTTCGTCGGCGATGATGGAGCGGATCTTGGCCTTGACGGCCTCGCTGGCCAGATCTTTTCCGCCCTGTTTGGTGATCGACGAGTTAAAGAAGAACTTCAACTCGAAGACTCCCCGAGGGGTGTAGACGTATTTGTTATTCGTCACTCGGCTGACCGTGGATTCGTGCATCTCGATGTCGTCGGCCACCTCTCGCAGCACCAGGGGGCGTAGATGTTCGACCCCTTTTTCGAAGAACTCGTGCTGGAATTTGATGATGCTCTGCGTGACCTTGACGATCGTACTCTGGCGTTGGTGAATACTTCGGATGAGCCACATCGCCCCGCGCAATTTGTCCTGGATATAGTCCTTGACCTCGTCGTCTTCGCCGTTGGCCTTTTTCTTGGCCAATTCATTGCGATAAAAGCGCGAGATCCGAAGCCTGGGAAGACCGTCTTCGTTGAGGGTCGCCACCCATTCCCCGTCCATCTTCCGGATATAAATATCGGGGGTGATATAGCGGGCCTCGTCGTCGGCGAACCCTCCGGCAGGCCGGGGCTCGAGTTCGGTGAGCAACTTCGCCGCCTCGATCACCTCCTCTTTGGACACCCCCTGGGTGCGGGCGATCTTATTATAGCTCTTGCGCTCCAGATCGGAGATATGCTCGTCGATGATGGCGTGCATCAGCTCATCATCAGGATGAAAATGACGGGCTTGAATCAACAGACATTCTCTCAGATCCCGTGCAGCAATGCCCACCGGTTCGAAACCCTGGATGACGTGCAATACCTCCTGCACTTCTGCCACGGAGGCTCCGGCGTCGTCGGCGATCTCCTCGAGCTGTGCCGTCAATCGCCCCGCCTCGTCGAGATTTCCGATGATCAAGGCTCCGATATATTCCTGCTCTTCTTCCAACTCTTCGAGGCGCAATTGGGACAGAAGATTCTCCGTCAGGGACTCGCTCGTCGAAAGGGTCTGCTCCAGGGTCGGGAAGTCCTCTCCGCCGCGGCGCATGCCCGAATAGTGATTCGTCGGTGGCGCCGACGTATAATTCTGGGCGTATTCCTCCCAGTCGATCTGATTGATGTCCGACTCGTCGGCGCGCACCTCCGCCGTCTCATCGACCTTCTCTTTTTGGCCCCTCTCCCCCACGGAATCGGCATCGTAGACCTCGGGGATCTCTTCGAGAACCGGATTCTCCACCATCTCCTGGCGCACCTCCTCGATGAGCTCCATTCGCGACAACTGAAGAAGCTTGATGGCCTGTTGCAGTTGCGGAGTCATGCGCAACTGCTGCTTCATCTTTATTTGTTGTCGAAGCTCCAATGCCATCGTCACACTCCGTGCGCGTATCGATTATCGTCGATTCCATGACGTTCGAAGGAAAATCGTATTCGGAACATCTGCGCTGTCAGACGCTGAGGCGTAATACATTAGGGGCCTGCCACCGTGCCCACCGACGCCGAAAAGAGTATCTGACTCCCTATCGAAAAACAACCTTCCCTCAGGGCTGGTACACCTCTTGCTTACTCTATGGCTTGCCCTCTCGAAAGCCGGGAGTGGCGACGAAGTGCCGGCCTTTCGCCCGCCCTTATCGCTCGGGCGATTGCGGCCCTGGCTCTTCGATGACGAGTGGACACCAAGACGCGTCTCCACCTCTGGTGTCGCTCACAGGCTATGACATCGATGTCATGCCCGAAACGCTACTCTTTCTAACCAACGGATCGTCAACGAATACGCGGCCATGACACACTACAAGACAACAAATCGTACCCACCGAGCTATCGCTGGCCACCTCAATCCTGATCCTATTGTCGCTACATCCACGATCCCCGCATCGGACAAGGAAGTTCACCAAAACCTCCAACCTTCCGCCAGGGTGGGCTCCCCCTCAGCGCGAGACATTGATGTCGCGTCATCAGAACTCCACCAGCGTTTCCTCGCCCATAACAAACAAGGAGTGACCAACATTCTCTCCCGGAAAGCCACGTCGTCGCGTCACGGCCACTCTGCTTTTTCCTGAAATTCGATTTTTGCACCTCCCCCGCTGTGACGGGGGTACGCCGGCCCGAGCCTCCTCTCTCTCTCCTCTCCTGCACGGGCCGGCGTTTTTCTCTTTCTTGACCGAACCTCCATCGGGAATCATTGTGAACGGTGGAATGAACACGCCGTCATGAGAATCCGATGAGGCAAAGATGAAACTGAAGTTATCCCGACCACTCTTCGCCGTCATCTGCGCTGTTCTCCTCGCCATCGCCATGGTGGGCTGTACTGACGATGAGTCCCGTCCTCCCACTTCGCCATCGGGGGGTGGGGATCCCGTTCCCGGTGGCAGCTCCGGCAACGGAGGCACCACCGATGGCGACGCCGGAGATGACGCCGGTGACGATGTTGGGGATGACGCAGACCACGACGCAGGCCACGACGCCGGAGACGACACCGACGCCTCCATCTACTGTGAACTCGAACCGAGCGAGTTGGCCGCCGATCCCACGCGTCCCTGTTGTTTCGACGATCACGACTGCCGCGAAAGCGGTCTGCCCCAGGCCGAAGAGATGTACTGCTACCACGCCGACTGCGATGCCGGCGTTCAGGGCGTCTGCCGGATACCGCCACAATTTTCTGACGAATGCTGGGATCGATGGGACTGCGCCGAAAACCAGGTCTGTCTCTACGAATTGGACCCGGAAAACCTGGACTGCGAGCTATATACCCGCGAAACCCCTGATGTGTGCGTCGACGACTGAGGGTTCTGAGACTACTGAGACTCCGATTCGACACTCGAATTCTTGATCCTTCGGTGGGTGCGCACCTTGACCCGTCTTCGGTGCTTTTTGTCCGACGACGCCTCGTGCGACACCTCCCCTTTCAGCGTCACCTCCGTACCCTCATACCAGGGCACTCCTGCTCGGGCCGCCCGCTCTAGATCGGCGATCACCTGCGCTCCCAACAACAAGATCACCGCTGCCACCTCCATCGACAACAGGACGATGATCACCGTCGCCAGAGAGCCGTATACGATATTGACCAGCGAAATATGGGTGAAATACCAGACCAGGAAGTGGCGCACCAATTCCCAGAGAATCGTCGCCGTCAATCCCCCCACAAGCGCCCTGCGCAACGCCACTTTCTGAAGAGGCATCACCAGATACACCGCCGTAAATAATAACACCAACCCCACCACCCCCGAGGCGTACAATACGGCACTACGGGTGCGGTCGATGCTCACCTCCCATCCCACCAGCGGAACCGCAAACGCCTCGGAGGGAATGGCGTCCAGAAACGACGTCCCCACCGTCACCAACACGATCCCCATCCCCATCAGACAGATGAACAGGTAAGGAATGAGCGCAGACTTCCAGAAGGCGCGCTTTTCCTTCTCCAGGGGCATATCGAAGATCTCGCTCATCGCGTTCTCGAGAATCCGAAACGCGATGCTGCTGAAGAATAGCAGCACTGCCAGCCCGATGATCCCCAGCATCTCCATCTGTTCGGCGAAGTCCGCCAGCACCGCTCCGATGGTGTCGGCCTGGCCTGGCGCCACCAATTGAAGTTCGGCCTGAATGGTGTCCAGCAGTCTGTGCTTGTCCTTGAAGACCGAGAAGAACAGCAAGATCACAGCAAAGAGCGGCACCAACGACAGCAGGGTATTATAGGCGACCGCTCCCGCCAGAATCAGCCCGTTATTGCGGCCGAAAAACCGCATCACCACTCGATAGGCGAAGTGGATCACATGTCCCGGCAGCCCGGGAAGTCCCCAGATCCAGTCTTTGACCACCCCGATACCGAATCCGCGCTGCTCACCCACTACGACCCTTATGGACGACCTTCGAAGGTAGTGTCGGACATCTCGAGGCACCACCATCGGGCACCCCGGGACTCTTCGATAAGTCAATCGAAGAGCTTCTGATTCCGCGGCGGCGGCTCGCCGTCATCCTATGTAGAACGCATCCGGCGAGTCTGCAAGATGGACCGAACCAAGAACTTCCCCCCGGGCCTGAGGTGTGTTATCGTCGCCCCACAAGAATTTTCAACCATCTTGAACGCAGTCATTCCATACCACTGCAGTTCACAGACGTAATTGGCGACACAGGTTCGCCCCGCCGCGCAAGTCGGACGCAACGAGAGTCGGCGCGAAGAGGAGCACGCGATGGACACCCGATTGGTCAAAGAATTCGACGCCCACCCTTTCTCGGCAGCCCGTCGCCTCTTTGTCCTCCAACAAATGCTCGCCATGGCAGCGAAGTCGCGAGGCGATGAATTTCACGCTCTGTGTCAGGTCATCATCTCCATCGACAAGACGATCTTGGACGAGGAATTCGAACGACGACGCCCCGATCGGGGCGACGACCAAGAATGGATGCGTCTATATTCCCCGCCCACAACGGCTGACGAGCGCCACCAATGGGCGCACCAAAAATTTCTGGACTTGATTCGATTCCTCCTTCGCACCCGCCCTCCTGGCGAAGCCCACCGATTGCTGGCTCCCGCCTTGCGCCAGGTGCGACGCCTGCAAATTTTCGCACATCGCAACCCGGGCAATGGCTGTACGGAGACGTCGCAAACCGACGATATGAGCCACAGCCATGCGAACGCTCCTCGTCCAATACCGGCCTAGCAATGCCGCCCCCCTGCGAACGCTCCTCGTCCAATACCGGCCTAGTGGTCCTCAGGACAACTCCCGCCGCAGCACGTCATCGAGCCTTCCCATGGCCGCGGCGAATTCCTCGATGGCCTCGTCGACCTCTTCGAGGCGCTCCTGACGAGCCCACTGCTCCAGTGTCTTTGCCCAGTTCGTGACCTCGGCAGCACCGATGGAATCGGCCGCCCCCTTGATGGTGTGGGCATAGCGGCTGGCCTCGTCGGCCTCTCCGCGTCGCACGGACTCACGCAGGGCGGCCATCCATTCTCCCAACTCGTGGTGGAAGCTGGCGATCACGTCCTGGAGCAACTCCTCGTCGCCTGCCACCTGCTCCAGAGCTCGGGAGCGGTCGAAGACCTGTTGACGTCCCGCCCTCCCGCTGCCTTCCTCTCCTGCCCTGTCTGCATGGTCGCTGCGATACGAATCGGAGTCCGTCACCGAGTCATGGGCCTCCTTCTCTCCCCCGCTATCCCCCGATGGTGTTTCGGGGCGAAATTTTTCGATGGTCCGATACAGATCACCGGTCTGGATTGGCTTTGCGAGATAGTCGTCCATCCCTTCTTGAAGCATTCTCTCCCGATCGCCCTTCATGGCGTGGGCCGTCAAGGCCACGATGGGGACGTGGCGCTCTCGACTGCGCTCCAATTCCCGTAGCGCTCTCGTGGCCTCATAGCCATCCATCCTGGGCATCTGAATATCCATGAGGACCAGATCGAACTCCTCGGCCCGACGACGGTAGATCTCCACAGCCTCCAATCCGTCGTTGACCACGGTCACCCGATGCCCCCTGCGCTCGAGCAACCCCACTGTCACCTTTTGATTGACCGGACTGTCCTCCACCAACAACACGTGCAGAGGTGGCCCTGTGGCCTCGGCGTCCTCCTCGGCGACCGTCTTGCGATCTTCATCCTTCAGATCGGCGCTCTCCATGATGGCCTCCAGCAAGTCCGACGGCTTCACGGGCTTGGAAAGCCAACTGTCGGCCCGCTCGGGAAGAGAGCGAAGATCGGCGCTCTCATCGGCGGTAGAAAGAGCAATCACCGGAGCTCCCCTGGCCCAGTCCACCTCCGCGAGACGATCCATCAGGGGAACCCCCTGAGCATCGGTCAAGGTGGCGTCGACGATGATAATGTCCACCTCATCTTCGTTGGATGGAAGCTCTTGTATCAACGCTTCCGGATCACGCCGGGCATCCACGGCCAGGGGCTTCATCTTCCACGACGACAACAGCTCCAGCAACAGGCGCTCGTCGATGCGATGATCCTCAATGACCATCACTCGCATCCCCTCCAGTCGATGGGCCGGCCTTGTGGCTTCAATGGGCTTGGGTTCACCCCGTCGAAACCGCGCCGTAAAGTGAAAGACGCTCCCCTGACCCTTCTGGCTCTCCACCCAGATCTTGCCCCCCATCAGCCGCACCAACTCCGAGGCGATGGCCAGTCCCAGCCCTGTTCCCTCATAGACTCTGCGCATCGAATGTTCCGCCTGTCGAAAGGCCTCGAAGATTCTCTCTCGCTCCTCCTCCTCGATGCCGATCCCCGTATCGAGGACCTGAAAGTGCAACTCCACCTCGTCTTCACTTCGCTCGGAGATCCCCACGTCGACCTCCACCTTGCCCTGGTCCGTAAATTTGATGGCATTTCCCACCAGATTGATCAGCACCTGGCGCAGCCGATCGGGATCGCCTTCCACCGTCAGGGGCAAGTCGCCGGCGAGGTGATAACCCAACTCCAACCCCTTTAGTTCGGCGCGCCGCGAGACCACCTGCAGGGTCTCGGCCACCGTATCGCCCGGCGAAAACTCACGCCAATCCAGCTCCAACTGACCGGCCTCGATCTTCGAGAAGTCCAGGATATCATTTAAGAGCGACAGCAATCCCCGGGCCGATCGCTGCAATAGCGTCAGATACTCGCGCTGTTGATCGTCCAGATTGCTGTTGGCCAATAGCTCACTCATGCCGATGATCCCGTTCATCGGGGTGCGAATTTCATGACTCATATTGGCCAAGAAGGTGCTCTTGGCCCGGTTGGCCTTGACGGCGTCGTGACGAGCACGAGCCATGTCCACCGCCACCTTTTGCAGTCGCTCTTTATGCTCGCGCAATGACGAGGTGCGCTCTCGCACCACATGCTCGACGCGTCCGGCGCGGCCGAACATCATGCGCAACAATAAGAGGCCGATGAGGGTGACCAACAAACCACTGGCCAGAAAGATCACCGGCGTCAGACTTCGGTGGGCCTCCACGAATTCCGGCGTCGCCTCCACTACCAATTCCCACTGCGGCGTCGCCGTCTCCAGAGGCCGCCGTACCGTCGGGGGCTCACGGTGCCAGGCAAAGGTGGGCGTCCTGACCAGGGTTTGCTCCGACGTCGCCCCAAGCCAGGAATAGGCGACCTCGTCGATGGATCTGTCGACGAGTTGAAAGCTCAAAGCCACCGGCGGCTTGACCTCCAGAACCTCCTCCACCACCTGCTCGAGGTGAAAGACGGCGGCCATATATCCACTGAGCTGGTCCGCGTCGAGATAGACGGGACCGAAGACTCCGTATACCGGTGAGTCGTTGACCGAATCCAGCGGACCCGACATGATCGGTTCCCCTCTCTCTTCCGCCTCTTGAAGCGGAGCCCGCAGCTTGTGCACCGACCACAAGTCGAAGCCGGGAGGAAACATCTCCGTAGGGGGCACCGAGTGGAGGATGGGAAAGTGAATGTCCTGCACCGGAGCTACGGCCAACCCCGCGTTGGGTCGGCGTATCCATAATTCGAACTCCTCTCCCCAATATCGACGACCCTCCTGCTGAAATTGCCCGCGATCCTCTTCGACGACCCGTGGAATCCACATCAACGCCGTGACTCCCACCTGGGGAGAGATATTGCTGCGTACGAAGCGCTGGAACTCCTCTCCTTCGATATAGTCATCTTCGTCGCCCTCGTAGTACATCCTGAGCCCCTCCACGGCGTCGACACGACGCATCATCTGCCGGTCCAACATCTCGGCATGGCGCTCTACGGAGAGATCGAATTGTACCTGCACGTATTGCTGCTCGCGCAGATCGAGCCAGTACCAGCCGGCAATACTCCCCAGAACTCCCAGCACGGCCAGTCCGATCAACAGCGCCCGGCGTTTCCAGCCGGAAAGCATATCGTCGACCTCCTCGTCCATCTCCACGGAAAACAACTGCTCTTGTCCCCGTGGGTCCCGAAGGCGATCGACCATTTCGTCCGTCTTTCCCGTCACGGTGCTACCCCTCGTTGGTGATACTCGACGCGACGCGATCGGTACCACCGGATGCCCGACTCGGCGCTCCTATGCAGATCCCAGGACAAGGATCTCTCTCGCGCGCTCAATCTAATCACCGTGACGCCATCGCCTCGATTTTCGATTCTCCCCTGCTACACCAACGCCGATGAGGTCCTCACAAGCAACCTCGCAATTTCCCGATCCCTTGTTTTTTTCCGCATTGCCCCGCCCCCTTTCCAAGGCGCGAACTTCAGCGCTCGTAGATCCAGCCAAGGAGCGCTCTCAGTACTTCCTCGTCCAGATGGCGTCCCGGCGCGTTGTAGGTCAAAGAAAACTGACCTCCCAGCTCCTGGCGAGGAATTTCCTGGTATTTCAGGACATGATCGGCGTTGTCCACCACAACCAACTCCACGTCTTCGTTCGTTCCTTCAGCGGCCTTCAACAGACTGCGCGCATCGGCGTCCACATCGACCTGAGTGTCTTTTTTGCCCTGAACGATCAACAGCGGTTTGTCGATGCGGGCCACGGCCTCGCGCGGCTCCCACCCCAGGAGGTCAGCGGCGAATAATTCGGCGTCTTCGGCCTGCAAAGTCTCCACCAGTGCGACGAGGCCGGGAATATCACTGACCTGGCGTGCCTCGACGCGCTCCTTGCGCCGCACCGACTCCATCGCCGCCTGAAGGGAGGCCAACTCCCCGTCGACGACCTCGCGCGGCATTCCCACCTGCTCCAACTGCTCGGCCACCTGGGCGAGCACCAACTCCTGAGTGCTTCGCCCCGGTGTGGCCAACAGGATCACCCCCTGGACGTCAATCCACTGGTCGGCCACCGCCCTCAGCGCGTGGACTCCCCCTTCGCTATGCCCGGCCACGAAGATTCGCTGCCCATCGACTCCTTGCTCTTCGGCCAGCCGCTTCACCGCCGCCTGCACCTCGGCGAGGTAATCATCCCATACCACCGGCTCCGACAGAGCCGTCATACCCGTTCCCCGTTTGTCGTAGCGCAGCGTAGCCACTCCTGCTTCGGCGAGCCGACGCGACAATTCAATGGCCGTGCCGTTATCTCCCGGAAGAAGGGGATTGTTCCAGTCTCGATCCGTAGGCCCGCTCCCGGCGATCAGGACCACCCCCGGGGCATCATCCTTTTCCTGCGGGACTGTCACCGTTGCGTAGACCTGAGTGCCCTCCGCGTCGAAATAGACCTCCCGTTCCGAGATCTCGAAGCGGTTCATCTTCTGGGCCAACTCGTCTTCCACCTGTGCGGGCCCCGACGTGCATCCCACCCATATCAGGGCCAATGCCGCAATCCATGACCAGCGCATCACAACCGACCGCTCCATGATCTCCCTTTGCCCCGAATATGCGCTCACCGCGAAACTTCGATGATTCTTCTGACTTTCCAACGCCGCCTCCTGATCCTCTGCCTTCTGTTGAATCACCGGAGTAAACCCTCTTGATCGGTTGTAATATTCAACACCTTCGAAGCCACGCCCGCCACCGCTCGGGCCAGAAAGCCGTCACCGACGAAAAGGGAGCATATCGTTGAAAAATTTTGTTCTTGCCAGCCCTCCCGTCAGTGATCTATCGTCTCCTCTCCAGCAGGAACGCATTCTGGGCGCATAGACCGGACGAGTTGTTCTGGTCTCATTATCTTCGGTGGATAGTACTCGATGCGCGCCCTTCCATCACCGAGATCGATCCTAGCGCACAACCAACGTCATACGCCACAGAGAAGGGGCCCAGAAGATGCCTCAATCGCCGAGAAAAAAAAGACGATGCGCCAAGCGCATCGCCTCTTCGTTGAAATGGGCGTACCTGGACTTGAACCAGGGACTTCTTCCGTGTGAGGGAAGCACTCTCCCGCTGAGTTATACGCCCGTATGACAACTGAATTGTTATCAGGAACCCCGGCGACTGACAAGCAGCTTTTGTGGTAGCCGGACTTCAGGATTCACAACGCGAGACTCACTGATTTCATTTCCAAGGACAGGAGCGATGAGTACTACTAAACTTGTCATTCTAGGTGCCGGATATACGGGAAGAGAGTTGGCCCGTCTGGCCGTGGAGCGTGGCTACCAGGTGGGGGCCACCACTCGTAGCGAAGAGAGCGCGACGACCCTCGAAGAATTGGGCGCCCAGGTCGTGCATTGGAGCGTGGGAGACGACCCTGCGAGGTGGGTCGAAGCGCTGGGACCATCCACGACGGTGGTCTATTCCATCCCCACCTTATTCAAGGACTACGAACCGGCACCGCCTGGGGAACTGGCGCGCCACGTCAAGCCCGTAGCCGATATCATCGACGCCTGTCGCCGCCAGGAGATCGCCCGCTTCATCTATCTCTCCTCTACCTCCGTATACGGCGATCACGAAGGACGATGGATCGACGAGACGGCCTCGCGCAAGCCCTCGTCGCCCTATGGGAAAATGCGCGCCGACATCGAGGATTACCTCCTCGAATCGAGCCTCGATTTTCCCGTCAATATCGCTCGTCTGGTGGGAATCTATGGGCCGGGACGAACCCTGGTGGATGCCATCCGCTCCGGCCGCTACCGGCTTGTCGACGGAGGCAAAAAAGTCACCAACCGCATCCACGTCCACGATATCGCTCGTGCCCTCCTGGCCATGATCGAACGCGGTGGCGACCAGGATCGCGTCTTCAATATCACCGACGGCCATCCCCAGCCGGTACGTGACCTCGTGGAGTTCATCTGCGACAGAACCGGCCTTGCCCCCCCACCTGAGCAGAGTCTGCAGGATTATACTCGACGAAACCCCGGCCCCAACGCCCTTGCCCGTTGGAAGAATACGGCGCGTGTTCTCAATGACCGGTTGCGCAAGGAGCTGGAGTTCACCCTTGTCTATCCCGACTCCTTCGCCGGGTATCAGGCAGCCCTCGCCCAGGGCTCATCGACGACGACTCCTAGTGGTGCTCAGCGGAAGTACTGAGCCGTATTCGGCGAGGACTGAGCGACGAGGTCGAAGTCGTCGAAGTGAGGCGATGCTTGTGCATCGTCGAATATAGACGACAAAGAGATCGTCCTTCGGCACCGGCGAAGAGTGGTTTAAGACTTCTGTCGAGTACCACTAGCCCTCCAGGTAGGACTCCAAGCCGCGGTTGATATTGGTCAAATTGGGGGTGATGAGCCGGACGACGAAATTCTCCACGGCGCTGCCGATCCTGCCGGCGCCCAGGCGTGGCAC
>SLPW01000452.1 GCA_007131755.1 Myxococcales bacterium
CGCGCCAATGTGGTAGCGATGCTCATCCCAGGCACTGCGATGCGGACTCCGTGGCCCCCGTCGAGGCGTCGTGGGTCTCCAGCGTCTGCGAGGTATATTCCGAGGAGTGTGGGTAGGCGCCCCCCGGGGTGATCTGAACTTCGGCTGGCCCCGGGTTACTGGTCGTTGATCGCTAGTCCGAGTCGAGTTCCTGGAGAAGCTCATCGATGGTTCGAGCCCTGCTCAATCGGCCCTCGAACTGCTCGAGAGCGGCGATGGCCTCCGGCGTTGACTCGTCGAGGCGTCCCGTGGACAAGGTTGCTCCGCTCCAGGTCGCCAGCGCCGCGGCGGCGTCGCGATCTATGGACTCCAGACTCGGAAGTCCCAGCCGCCCCTCTCCCATCCATCGCGCCAGCTCCGTGGCCGCGGCGGCGTCGAGTGAGTGGACGCCCCGGATGGAGAGATGATTGCCCTCCCAGGTGGCCAGTGCGGCGGCGGTATCCTCGTTGAGGGACTCCAGCTCGTGGAGGTTCAGTTGATCACCGGACCAATGCACGAGCGAATAGATCGCCGCCTGAGTCAAGCCCTCCAGACCGGTGAGGGTCAGGCTCTGTCCGTCCCATCGCGCAAGGGCGGAGGCGGCCTCGGCGTCGTCTCGTGACAGGCCGCCGATGGCCAGCCAGGCGCCCTCCCACTGGGCCAACGCCGAGGCCACGGATTCCGAGAGACTTCGAAGACCGCGCAACTCCAGCGTATTGCCCTGCCAGTGGGCCAACGCCGAGGCCGCCGGGGAAGACAACCGGCTCAGGCCGTTCATCTGCAAAGCGTCACCTCGCCATTGGCCGAGTGCTTCGGCGGCCGACGGGCACAGGTCGTGGAGGCGGTTCAGTTGAATATTTCGTCCCTCGTAGGTGGCGAGCGCTTCTGCGTCGCCTCCGGTGAGGCCCGTGAGTTCGGGGAGAATCAGTACACCCTCCGGTGACGGAGTATGCGCGTGGGCTTGCAGATCGGCCAGCGTCGGTGGCGTAGAGCTTCGGATCTGCTCGACCTTTCGCACCACCGCATCTTCCTTTGCAAGGCATCCCTGGAAGTCGTCGAATTCCTCGGCGGGAGCATCCACGGCCAGCCACTGTCCCTCCCACCGGCTCAGGGCCTCCGCCGTGCGCGACGACACCTTCGGAAGCCCCGTAAGCGCCAGGACCTCGCCATCCCATTGGGCCAGCGCAGCCGCCGTGGCGTCGTCCAATTCTCGAAGCCCGTGAAGAATCAGAACACGGCCCTCCCAGCTTGCGAGGGCCGAAGCGGTCTCTTCATCCAGACTCTCGACGTCGCGAAGCCAGATTTCTCTTCCACCGTAGCTCGCCAGGGCCTCCGCTTCCGACGGGCGCACCAGAGTTACACCGTCCAGAAGCAAGACGTCGTCGGGAGACTCATCAACCTCCCAACGCTCCAGATTCTGCGCCGAGACGGATTTGAAGCTCTCCAGATCCCTCGTCGGAGGATCGGCGACATAGGCAATGCAGGGGATGAGAAACCAGGTGACCAGGCCGACGTAGAGGATTCCCATCTGGGCTCGATCCCCGATCTCGAGGACCACCTGTTCCTCATCAGCTTCCTCGACGTCGTCGTCTTCGGCGACGGAGGTGCGGCGGCGTGACAAGACTGGGAGGCCATGGGCGCTGAACGCGTAGGCTTTTACAGACGTAAGGATCGCCGTGACCATCAGGATCTGAGAGGGCAGAGACCAGGTGAGGGCGTCGACGAGCAGGGGCCACGAATATAGGAGCGCCGGTGCTGCGATGAGAGCGGCTCCCAGGGGAATGACGATTCCAGCCTCTCGCCAGGCATCGCCCATTCGCAACACCACTGCCAGCAGCATCACCAGCCCCAGGCCGAAGAGCTCCACCACCGCCGCCTGATAGGCGAAGAGAAAGACGCCCCCGCCGGCCAGGGCCGAGCTGACGGCAACCTGGACGAGGGAAGCCAGCAACGCACCGAAGGCGACGATGGGATTATCGACGCGGTGACCGTTCTCCATGATCAGCGAGATATATCCCAAAACGGGGACAAACCCGAGAATGAACAAGATGCCGACCAGCATCCCGGGCAGCGGAATCGTGGCCAGGGGGTCATCATAGTAGAAGATGAGCCCCAGCAACCCGAGATAGGGAAGGGCCATCAAGATGCCGAGGTGAAGCCACAGCACCTTCTTTATCGTGCTGCCGGCCGGGGCCGACGAGGTCTGGTGGCGAAGATCGGTCTTCATGGAGACTCCCGGGAAATGGCGCTTGAACGCCGGTCATAACCGAGTTTGAGTGCCCGGGCAAGCGAATGGCATTCGACAACCAAAAAGAAATTGTGCAACAACCGACATGATGACTCGTCGTTGGGTCTGGGGGAAGCTGAACAACGGAATTACCGCTAACGAAGGAAATCAAATGAGAACTGTTTATCCGACAATCGCCGTCTGCCTCGTCTTCTGCATCGCCGCCTGTGACAGGCCCAGCGACGAAGAAAGAGAATTAATGGAAGAGATCGAAGAGCGTATCGAGGAATCCCAGGCCCCCCTCGAGCGCGGTGTTATCGAGGAGTTGGGCATAAGCACCATGCTGCCGGCAGACGCCGACATCCGCGAAATGGAATTGGATGACGGCTACTATATGTCGAGCATGCGCTTTTCTGCGCGCCTCGAAGAGGCCGGTGAGTTCGACCGGGTAGATATGGAGGAGGCCATCAGCTATCAGACGGAATTCACCAATGAGACGACGGAGATCCTCGAGAAGGAGTCCGTGGAGCAGGGGTGGTATTTTACCTATACCTTCGAAAACCACCTCGAAGAGACCACCTATGGCTTCCAGTCATTGATCAACGTCAACGACAAGCAATTGTTCTGCCGCGGCAGCGCCAGCGAAGAAATGGGGGATGACCCGGAGGCCGTGATGGAAGACCTCCACGAGTTCTGCCTGGGAATCGAGCCCGCCTGAGTTGGCTTTCTTCGAAACACTCCCATCCGTGGTCGCCGGGGAGCATGCGGCGCAATCTGAAGTCGAACTCATTGAGGGGACACGTCAATAACTCGGCGACGTCCCGCTTCAGATTTTTCGGTTCCAGGTCGTTAGCACTCCTCGGTCATTTTTCGCACGAGTGA
>SLPW01000160.1 GCA_007131755.1 Myxococcales bacterium
ACGGCCGACGATCGCGGCGATGAACGCCTGGGAGACATCGAGCAACAACTCATCGACATTTTGGAGGGGCTCGACGACGCTCCGGAAGATGAACAATACGGTCGCGGCGACGATTTGCTCGACCTCGTTATTTGCGGTATATAATCCGGTTGGGAAATAAACAGAACCAATTCCTACCGGTTTAGTATGAAATATCGAGCAGTCCCGATCGCCCTCCTCACCTTTTTTGCCACCCTCAGCATCTCGATTTCCGACGCCGAAGCCGTCGGACCCTGGACGAAGAGCGCCGGCGAATTCTACGTCAAGACCGGCACCAGCTACTATCGCGCCAGCGCCTACCGCGAGCCAAGCGGGGCCTTAAACGAAGACGCTCCCTACACGAGCCTCACCAACTACGTCTTCGGCCAGGTCGGTTTGTGGGACAATCTGCACCTTCAATTTTACCTCCCCGTCGAATACGCCCGTCTGGAGCACCAGGAGACCGAACCGGGCACCAGCTTCGGCTTCGGAGATACCCTGGTCTCCCTGCAGGCATCGCCCCTCGATCTGGGAATCCCCACCTCCATTCGCCTCGAGGCAAAGCTGCCGATCTACGAATACGATATCAGCCATCCCCTGGCCCCCGCCCCGGGCGACCACCAGGTCGACTATACCCTGTGGCTCTCCGCCGGAGGGGGCATGTATTCCCGTGGCATCCCCCTGTATTATTTTGCCGACATCGGCTACCGCTATCGCACGCAGACCACCTTTACGAGCATGCTCAACCAGGGCCAGGATTTCTCCGACGCCTTCGTCTCCTTCGCCCAGGTGGGCTATACGGTTGGCGAGACCTTTGACGTCGGCGTCGGCGCATCGGCGCTGGTCCCCTTTCGCCGCGAGATCATCGACGAATCCTACGTCACCGTCGGACCGAGCATCTACTGGCCGGTCACCGACCTGGTGGCGCTGGAGGTGGACGGCTATTTCACCCCCTATGCCCGAAACAGCGGCCAGGGCTGGGCCGTCGGCGCCGGCATCTCCTTTTCTCGCGACAGTTACTGACCTTCCAGATAGTTCAACACCTGATCCAACATGGCATCGCCGGGTTCGTCGGCGCCGTTGTCGACATAGATATGGGGCGCCACCCCTACCCGCTCGTAGGAGCGGCCCTCGATGCAACGGGTATCCTGTACGGAGATGGTGTGCATCCATCCGTTGGGCAACTCCCGGGGCAAGAACATCGCCAGTCCCCCGCCGCTGTGGGTTCCCATATGAACGACGTGGTCGTACTGGCGAAGGGCCAGCGTCAACCACTCGGCGGCGCTGAAGCTTCTGCGATTGGTCAGCACCACCACCGGGCCGTCGAACCTCACCCCCTCCATGGGCTCCACATACCAGGTGCGCGGGCGAGAAAAGTCGTCGTGCTCCGGTCCCGACCGGCTGCGGGTGATCAAAAAGGGGCGGCGCTCAGTGGCGAAGAAGCTGGCCACGTATTTGGAGTTGTAGGCCCTTCCTCCCCCGTTGTTTCGCAGGTCCAGAATCATGGCTTCTGCATCGGAGAGCCGCTCAATGGCCGTCTCCATCTCGGCGATCCAGCCCCGCGTATTCTCCCCCACTCCCTCGCCACCGGAGAGGGTGCCCAGAGCGATATACCCTGTATTTTCTCCGATGCGACCGAAGATGATTCGGTCGTCCCCCCTGCTGGCGTCATCTTCGGCCACGTAGTGGGTGCGCACCACGTCGCGGTCGAAATTCGACGAACGGGCCCGCAGCTCGACATTGCTCAACGCCCTTCTCTCCCCGCCCACCAGATAGACGTGGCCGTCCTGCAACAGGGCGATCATCTCCGCCAAGATCTCGAACAACTCCTCATCCGTCGTCGTGGCGTCCACCCGGGGACGGTATTCGTGGTAGACGGCGTCCCAGTCCAGATCCTTGAGCTCGAAGTGGGCATAATAGCGGTCATAGGACTCCCAGAACGTCTCGAAAACGGCCTCCGGATCGGCCTCCGGATCGGGCCCCACCATCGATGATCCGCAACCGAAGAAGACCAACACCACTGCCACAATTCCTATCCAACGTCCCACGTCTCCCCCCTGTTGCTCCGCGATCAAAACCGAAGGCTCACCCCCAGCGTCCCTCGCTGAACGAAGGCCCGGGTCTGAACGAAGTTGGTATAGGACAGTCGTCCGGCTCGATACTCCCCTCGAAGCCCCCACCTTTGTCCCAGTGCCAGCGCCACCGACGCCTCCCCCTGCACCATCTGCAGTCGATCGACCGTCACCGCCCGTCCACGGCGCAGCACCGTTGTGTGCGACTCCACAATCTCCACCCGCTCGTCGCCACGTACGGCATAGCTTGGCCGCATCATCCACCCCAACAGGGGCACGCTGGCGGCCAGCTCCCAGGACAATCTTCCGTAGTCTCCCCCCACCCCCGCACGCACGTCGGCGGTGATCACCGCCTCCCAGGACTCCACCGAACCGATCTGTGCCGGGTTGTACAAATAGCTTCGAAAAAACGTCCAGTGGCCCACCTGTGCGCCCAGCCAAAGCCGGTGGGCGCTGCCCGTGAGCACCTGTCGGTCGATCCAGGCCGATAGATCTACGAAGAGGCTGTCCGCCCGATGACTCGGCTCTCCCTCCCTGGCAAGGTCTGCCGAAAGGCGTCCTCCGTTGAGACCGAAGACAAATAGCCCCGTCTGCCCCCCGGCAGCCCATCGCGGTCCCACAGCATCGACACGCAAGATCAGCGGATAGCCCACCCCGCTATAGGCCAGCGGGGAGCCGGCCTCATCGCGGCTGGCCACCTCGGCCACCCCACCGCCGGCCGTGACGGTCCAATTGGTCGACGGCGACGTCTCCTCGCCCACTGCCTGCCCGCCTATCAGAATACACAGACTCGCCACTAGGGCGGCCATCGAACGCCTCAGACCATCCATGCCCCTCCCTGTGGGCAGAGTCCTCCGCCGAGGACCCGCCGTCGACGGCAGGTGTTGCATCTTTCCCCCGATTCTTTCCTTCTTTCCCTTTTGCCTGATAGATCAAGATCTTAACCGCCAGGCCAGACTCGGCAATCACTCTTCGTGGTCGCCATCCCCATCTCCCGGCCAGCCCGCCGACGTATCTCCGTCGGCCTCCATCTGTG
>SLPW01000068.1 GCA_007131755.1 Myxococcales bacterium
GGGCTCGGGCTGGGGCTCGGGCTCGGTCTCGGGCTCGGTCTCGGGCTCGGGCTCGGTCTCGGTCTCGGGCTCGGGCTCGGGCTCGGTCTCGGTCTCGGTCTCGGGCTCGGGCTCGGTCTCGGGCTCGGGCTCGGTCTCGGTCTCGGTCTCGGGCTCGTTGTCGGTCTCGTTGTCGGTCTCGTTGTCGGTCTCGTTGTCGGTTTCGTTGTCGGTCTCGGGTAGGGGATTGGGTCCGTTTGGGAGGGGCTGGGGAGCGGGGAGGGTTGAAAAACCCTGTAATGACGGGGTTGTAGGATGGTCGGTGGTGATTATTGATTAACTTTGTGCGGGGATTTCGAGGAGGGACGGGGCTCGCGATTTCCGATCGGTAGAACGTCACTCGAAGCACCTGTTCCAGGCAAAAGGAGGTAGGATATGTTTGAGTGGATCGTGATGGGGTTTTTCATCGGAGTGCCGCTTCTTTTGCTCATCGGCGGACTGTTAGCCATGCTGTACCGGCAGCGCGAGGATTTTTCCCTGGAGGATCTGGACGGAAGCTCGCCGGAGGCAGGTGGAGGAAGTCGGGCCTGAGCGGCGGCGCAGGACAGATGAATCGGGGCGCGAGTCGGGGATTCGCGTGTTCGAATCGACAAGCGACGGTCTCGAGGCCGTCGCTTTTCTTTTGCCACCGGCGCCGATTGGCGAGGGGCAGTCGATATGGTAGGTGCACGGATCCGTTTACCCGGGTTTTCAGTTTTTTCCAAAAGAGGTTCGACCGGAACTGACCGATGGCATCGCCGAATTCAAGGATACAACCCACCCATTTTTTGCGGCTCGTCGCTCATCTCGAAGCGTTTGACGCCGGTCATCGCCAGAGGATGGCCGAGCTGTATTCGGCGCCGGGAAGCGACGCCGAGGTGCTGGCCCAGTACTGGGTGAGTCACCCCGAAGAGGTGTTGGAGGTGGTGGGGCGAGAGGTGTCGAGCAGCGCCGGGTGGCGGATCATCGAAGAGGCAGCGCTGGACCACGATCTCAACGTGACGCTGGACTGGACGTCGCCCAGGCAACGAGAGGAGGTGACGAGGCTGGGGTTGCTCAAGCCGGCGGTCGACCGACGCGGTCGCTGTGAGGCGGTGATGCCGGCGGCGATGGCGACGCTATTCGCCGACCGAGTTCGAGGCCCCAGGGGCAGCCTGCCCATTGTGTTGGGACGAAGCACCGACGAGGAGGTGCAGGCACTGGCCGAGCGTTGGGGATTGTCCACGGAGGGGACGAAGGTGGAGTTGGTGCTGCGACTTTGTGACCACTTCGGGCGCGATGAGATCGTGGAGGAGATTCTGGAGAGGCTGCCGAATCCTGACTGGATCGGCGACGCCTTGATGGTGCTCGAACTCGGTGGGGTATGCCACTGGCAGCAAGTCTACGGCTTTGATGTGGAAGAGGGGCTGGAGCGGCCGGAGAAGGTGGTGCCATTGATGCGGGGAGAGGAGCGGCGCCAACAGCGTGAGATGTCGCAGACGCTGATGGAGCTGGGCGTGCTATTTCGCCTGGAAGACGACAAGGCGGACCACGCCATGGCGGCTGTGCCCGAGGAGTTGTGGGACGATCTGTGGAAGCTGGGACGTCGGTGGCTGATGGATTGGACGGCTCGTGCCGAGTACTCCCTTCGCGAGTCGGCGGTCCTCCGCGGTGGGGAACAACGTAGAAGACAGCCGGGGCTGCAGGAGATCCTGAAGTGGTGGCTCTGTGAGATCGGCACGGCTACATTGGTCTACGAGCCGAAGGAGGAGAATCTGGGCGAAGAGGCCCGCCGGCGTCTCGATCGGGTCTATCAGGGAGAGCTGTCATTCGACTGGGAGGACGCCTGGCAACTGGGGCTGGACCTGAGGGTGCTCGACAAAGAGCCCTACGGAATCGTCGGACGCGGTCCCGAGGCATATACCCTACTGGACAGGACGCGGCGCGAGTTCATCGAGGAAGCACTTCTGGAGTGGTGTCTGGGCTATTCGGGCCGTCGCGCCGATCGGGGGTTGGCAAAGGCGCTGGGTATTGATGAGACCTGGCGAAGCCGCGCCGTATCGCTGATGCGTAGATATGGTGAGCCCATTCCGGCCTGGATGCAGGAGCCGGGAGTGGACCCGGGGAATACGGGGGGCGGATGGCTTCGCCAGCCGGGGACGGGGCACGACGAGATGATCCTCTTTGAGGTGGGGCTTACGATCTCATTCGTGTTGACCACGAAGTTGATGTGGCTCGATATCCTGAGTCTCCTGGACAGCGGCAGGGAGTACTCCCTTCGAGCGTTGGTGGAGCTGATGCAGTGTGTGGCTGCGCTGGCGATGTTCAATCAGCTTCGCTTTGTTCTGGAGGAGCAGCCGGCGCCGATTTATCTGCCCTTTCAACGCTCCAGTTTCTTGATGGACCACAGGCAAACGGCGGTGGTGGAGACCTGGGTGCAGGAGTTGGTGGAGCGACTTCTGGTGCCGCTAGGAGTGGCGCGCAGGGTGGACGAAGACGGGCGAGTACATCTTCAGACGCGACCGCTGCGAATCGTCGATCCCCCGGGGTGGCCGGAGGGGCAACGGGCGAAGTGGATCGGCGAGATCTTTCAGGGGGAATTCGAATTCGAAGTGGAGGAAGAGGGACGCCGCCCTCGCATTCGGGAGGTAACGCCCATGCCGGGGAGCGACGACGAGAAGGTGGGGATTGATACGCCGCTGGATCTGCTGCTGGCAGCAGTAAAGGGGAGGGAGATTGTGGGGTTCGACGGGCGGAATGTGGAATTAAAATAAGGGTTTAGAGTCGATATTGAGGGCGGGGATATAAGGATGGACCCCGAGAGTGATCCGTAGCCCCCGGCGTACCGCCTTTTGTCGAGCCTGTTCTCAATCGATTCGGATCGGTGTCGGCAGGGGCGGTACGTCGGGCGCTGGGTAGCGGATCATTGGATCAAAGGGCGTGGACCACGGGCGTGACCACGGGACGGCGGTTGATCTTGTCGCGGAAGTGACGGCGGACCTCGACGCGAATGGCCTCTTTGACCTCCGAGAGGTCGCGACGCGCGTCGTCGGACAGGGCGTCGACGGCTCGATTTGCGGCCAGTGCGGCGCCGGAGAGGATATCGTCCCCATCGGAGGGAC
>SLPW01000091.1 GCA_007131755.1 Myxococcales bacterium
AACGGGGAAGACGACGACAACGGGGAAGACGACGACAACGGCGAAGACGAAGGCAACGGCGAAGACGACGAGTAGATCATGGGGCTCTACAGGCATTCCACATGATTTTCCCTGCGGGTTTGCGCCATTCGAATCATTCGTCGTCAGTGGCGACTTCGTCGGGAAGGTAGTCATTGGCGGCGGGAAATTCCTTGACGCGACTGCGAGCAATCTCCCATGCCTTTTGTACGATCCAAGACATGGACCGGTCCTGGCGTATCGATTCGGCACGAATCTCTTCGAGATATTCTTTGGGGAAGTAAAGGCTTTGCTTGCGCTTGTCACTCATGAGCACTGCTCCGAGGTCTCGGCCACTGTGGTTAGATGAAGTCCGGTGTGGGACATTGTGGTAGAAAAATATAAGGGCAAGGCGCGAATTGCGCCAAGGCCCGCTCCTTACTCGGGAGTAATCGGTTTCCGTCGGTATTCGTTCCCAGGCCCGGTCCCTGGCCCTCGCCTTGGCCCGTCCTTTGCTGTTAGCTTTTCCGGCTCTTGCTCCTCCCTCCGGGGACAAGTTCTTGTCCGGACCTCATTCGTCGATGCGAAACAACATCGGGCCCGGGCTTGGGACAGGGCCGGGGCCAGGGCGGGCTCGAACACGCCGAGTTCTACGACCGATCACTCACTCCACGGCACCCTGATCTGCTCCGTCATCCACGGGGCTTTCGATCTGCACGGTAGGGCCGATGGCTCTTGGGCCCAACTCCTCCTCGGTAGCCCGGGCATCGTTGGTGACGTCGGCCCGTGTATTTCCGCGAAAGAGACCCACGTAAAACAGGGCGTCACCGGCGGGATAGTTCTCGTCGAGGCGAAAGCGCTGGACGTCGGCGATAATATCACCATCGCGCCAGTGATAGGTGCGATAGATATTGTTCATTTCCTCCCCGAGGGGGAAGTGGTCCAGGTTCTGGCGAAAGGCCTCTTGCTGCGAGTCGAAATGGATGAAGATCTGCCAGTCCCGATCGATGTCATCATGAGCCTTCCAGTACCAGGTCAATTCTACCAATTCCCCCGGAAGAAGGTTGCCGTCGATGTCCAACCCGATGAGTTCGATATCGTCGTCGAACTCGACGTCCATGACATATTCTGGCTCCGGTCGATCGTCGAGAAGGTGGGGTTGGATGCGCTGCCATTGGCTCTGGGTCAACTCGATGCGAGAGTCCTCGACGCGTTGACAGCCCATGAAGGTCCCGGCCAAAAGAAGAGCAATGGCGACGAATACAAGGGGGGGAAGTTGCGTTTTCATCTCGTGAGATCCTGCTGCTGAGGTTGGATACGACAAGCATGATCGTGGGCCATTATAACGAGGTGCGTCAAGTTTGATAGCCAACCTTCCGTGATGAGTGTACCCCTCTTGTCGGCCTTCGCGCCGTGACCCGAATGTGCTAAGCGATATCGGACAGCAGATCCCCTGAGGCAGCGGCAGAAGGTGACGTCGAAGACGTCGTCATATCGATGGGAGCGAGTGATGTTGGAGGCAGCGAAACGAGTTCATATCCGCGGGGCCGACCACATGGATGTCTGCGGCCCGGCATTGATCCTCCATGACCGAGGTGTGGAGCTGACCGCAACGGCGGGCCAACACAATTCTTCCGTGGAAGCTTTGGAGGAGATAGGAGTCGAGGTGTCGATGGGAATCGAGCCTGAGCTCGCCAGTATGGCCGATGCCGTCGTGACGTCTGCGGCGGTGGCCTCCGACGACGCAGAGATCGATTCCGCACGCCAGGCCAACGTCTCTGTGATGAGCACCACCAAAGCTCTGGCCGATCTGGTGTCGGGCCACCGAGTCCTGGGAGTGATGGGCACCCACGGGCGTGCCACCGTCAGTTCCATGGTGGCCTGGATTCTCGAGCGCGCCGGGTGGAAGCCCGGGTTCGTGCTCAGCGCTCATTCCAACAATCTCGCTCGAAGGGCACGAGACACCGGTGGGGATTGGTTCGTATTGGAGTTGGACCATAAGCTGGTCAGTCAACGGGCCATCCCCTGCGATTACGTGGTGTGCAATTTCCTGGAAAGCGACGGCCCGCAAGGCACAGAGGTGCATCGCAAACTGCGCAGGTCCATGCGTGCCTATTTGGAGTCCAACCGCCGACTCAAGGAATCCTTCATCAACCTGGACTGTCTGGAGAACCGAAGGCTCGTCGAGGAGTTGGCCATGCGACCGACAGGATACGCCCTGGAACACCGCGCCGAATTTCGGGGCAAATTGAGCGAGGGAATCGAAGACAAGTTGCGATTTTGCGCCGCCCACCGAGACCGCCAACTGGGAGAGCTGACGGTGGGAATCCCGGGAGCCTATAACGCTGTCAATGCACTGGGAGCGACGGCGGCAGCGCTTCGACTCGGCATAGACCGGGGCGTCATCACCGAGAGCCTGGCGAGCTATAACGGGCTGGAGAATCGCTACACCGTCGCAAGGGGAGGGGGGGTTACGTTCGTCAAGGATCTGGCTGAGTCCGCTTCGACAATCCAGAATGTGGTGGATACGGCGAAGGGCGACGGCGATGGTCGTCTGGTGTCAATCCTCGAAGCTCGGGTCGCCCGTGCGGCGATGGCTCCCGATGAACTTGCAGAGATGATGTCATGCTGTGACACAGTGATTCTCATCGTCGACGAGGATGGGCAGGCTGCGGGCATAGAAGGCGGCATGACCGGGTACGGAGACGCCCTTCAAAGGCAGGGCGTGGAATTCGACCTTCTCGATGCAGATGAGATGATTGAACGAATGGGACGACGGGTTCATCCCGGTGATACGATCTTATTTTTCGGCACGGACACTTTTCTAAGAAACGCCGATCATCTGCGCGCCCGACTGGCAGCTCAGGCAGCACAGACCCCAGCGGAAAAAGAGCAACCCCGGCTCGACGGCCCCCTGATCGATGGAGATCCGGACGATGAGTGAACGTTGGTTGGACCGAGAGCGTTTTTCCGTATGGGGGCTGGGTAGAAGCGGCCTGGCCGCTGCCAATCTACTGGCTCGTCATGGCAAGAAAGTGCACGCCAGTGATATCCGTGACGCCGCCGAGTTGAATCAAGCCGAGAAGAAGTTGCACCGGGACGTGGAATTCACAGCGGGGGCAAACGTCATCGGCGACGCGCAAGTGGTGGTGACGTCGCCGGGCCTGCGCCCCGGTCTGAAAGTGTTCAAGGAGGCGCGGCGAAGGGAGATTGACGTCATCTCGGAGGTGGAGTTGGCGCGGGAGGTCAGCCCGTCGAGATGGGTGGGGATCACGGGGACGGATGGGAAAACGACGACGACGAGCCTTGTGGGGGCGATGCTCGAGGCGTCGGGCTATGAATGCACCGTGGCAGGGAATATAGGAACTGCCTTATGCGACGTGGTCGAAGACTTCGGCTCCGAAGCCGTTGTGGTGGCCGAACTCAGCGCCAATCAGCTCTGGAGTTGTCATCACCTGGACGTGGACGTAGCGGCCATCACCAATATTGCTGAGGACCATCTCGATTATTTCGATGATTTCAGCGAATACCCGGAGGCGAAATATCGACTGATTCGTCTACAAGCCCCGGGGGCTTGTGCCGTATTACCTGCCGGTGACCCTGTGATCTTGGAGGCTCTGAAGGACGAGGGGCCGCGGCAGTGGACGCTCTTTGGTGCGGGCGAAGAGTCCTCTGAATCAACGACACCCATTGTGTACTTCGATGAGCGCGGGAGGGGGCGATATCGCTTCGATGGCGAGCAGGGGACGTGGCTCGATGATTTCTCGCAGGTAGCACTCTTGGGACGACATAATCAGCTCAATGCAGCCTGTGCCGCCGCGATTGCGCGAAGTATCGGGGCCGACTGGGAGGGAATTAGGGAGGGCTTGCTGGGCTTTTCGGCGCTCCCACACAGGATGGAACCGGTGGCCCTCATCGACGGCATCCGCTACGTCGACGACTCGAAGGCGACGAACGCCCACGCCTCCCTGGCCGGACTCGAGGGCATCGACGATGAGTTGATCGTCATCGCCGGTGGACGAGATAAGGGCCTCGACCTCGAGAAGTGGGGAGCGACGGTGGCTGAGAAGGCCCGACTGGTGGTGGTGATCGGTGAGATCAGCGACCGGATGGCGGCGCTCTTACAGCGCCATGGAGGCACTGTCGCCACCGCCGCGACACTGGAGGAAGCCGTCGATCGCGCTCATCACACAGCCAGGCCGGGCAGCACGGTCGTGCTGAGCCCGGCCTGTTCGAGCTACGATATGTTCTCGAGCTACAAAGAGCGGGGCCGCCGATTTCAGACGGCCCTGAAGAATCTCACTCCGAAAGGGTGACCAGGACGTCGTCTTCGTCGACCGCTTCTCCCTCTTCCACGTGGATCTTCTCGACGGTACCGTCCACCGAAGCGACTACGGGCATCTCCATTTTCATCGATTCCAAGATGATCAGATCATCGTCTTCCTCGACCGTGTCGCCTTCCTCGACGACGATCTTCCAGACGGTTCCCGTGATATGTGCGGTGACTTCTTCGGCCATTTCCAACCTCCAGAGTTATGAAAGCATCATTACAAACGCAAACACCGAGAATATGGATCGCACAGTCGGCGCCGAATTTCCAGTGATTCGAGGCCGTCTTTACGGGGAACCACCACTCAGTTGGCGGCGTCTCAACTAGTTGACATCTGGAAAAGCGTTTCCGCTAGCGATGTCCTCGAATTCACGACATTCATCGGGCTCTTGAACAAGGGTATTGGGTGATAAGTGATAGGTATCGGGCGTCAATAGCCGATGCGCCTGTCATCGGGCTATCTACGGGACCACTCGTTTTGTCTGCGTTGGTCGGGTTCGCTTCCACCTCCGCTTACCCACTACTTACTACCCATTACCGGCCACTACAGACCGTCATCAATCCACTGCAATTCATTGCCACTCGTGGCGTTGCGGACTTTCCGGACGGGAACTAACTATAGACGTCTTCCAGCCAACTGGTGTGGACGTCACCGGCCACGAAGTCGTCGTGGGCCAATACGGACAGGTGCATGGGAAGGTTCGTGGTCAACTCTTCGACGGTGAACGTCTCGATTGCCTCCTTCATGCGCTCGATGGCCTCGCTTCGGTCCGAGCCGTGAGTGATCAATTTGGCGATCAGCGGATCGTAATAAGGGGTGACCTTGTAATGTGAGGTCACACCGGAGTCGACACGGACTCCCGGGCCCGTGGGCTCGACCCATTCTCCGATCGTCCCGGGGGACGGCATAAAGCGCTTGTCCGGATTCTCGGCATAGATCCGACACTCGATGGAATGTCCATCAATCTCCAGATCCTCCTGCTCGATGGTCAACGACTCGCCGGCGGCAATCCGGATCTGCCATTCCACCAGATCATGGCCGGTGATCATCTCCGTGACGGGGTGCTCGACCTGGAGACGAGTATTCATTTCGATGAAGTAAAAATCACCGCTGTCAGAGACGATGAACTCCACGGTGCCGGCATTGGTATATTCGCTGGCCTCGACGAGAGCCAGGGCAGCCTGTCCCATCTCTTGGCGCAATCCGTCAAATCTCTGTGCTGCCGGCGACGGTGCCTCCTCGATGACCTTCTGGTGGCGGCGCTGGACGCTGCATTCGCGTTCGAAAAAGTGCACCCCATGACCGCCGTGATCGGCCAGGACCTGGATTTCGACGTGCCGCGGATTCTCCACGTATTTTTCGATATAAAATGAGGGATCGCCGAAGGCCGACTCGGCGCGTCGGATGGAACTCTTGATGGCCTTTTCCAATTTCTTTTCGTTGGTGGCCAGGTTCATTCCGATTCCGCCGCCCCCGGCCGATGCTTTGACCAACACGGGGTAGCCGAGTTGTTCGGCGACGGCCTTGGCGGCGTCCACGTCTTCCACGGGGCCGTCGGAGCCGGGGACTACCGGGACGCCGGCCTTCTCGGCAAATTCTCTTGCCCGAGCCTTATCGCCCATCAACTCCATGACCTCCGGACGGGGGCCGATGAAGGTGATGCCCGCCTCCTCTACGGTGCGCACGAATTTGGGATTTTCGCTCAACAGTCCGTAGCCGGGATGAATGGCCTCTGCTCCATGCTCTATGGCGGCGTCGATGACGGCCTCCATATTCAGGTAGCTCTTGGTGACGTGTGCGGGACCGATCTCGACGGCCTCATCGGCAGCCTGGACGTGAGGAGCCTTGGCATCGGCCTCGCTGTATACGGCGATGGTGCGGATCCCCATACTCTTGGCAGTGCGAATGACACGAGCGGCGATCTCGCCACGATTGGCGATGAGGATGGTGTCGAACATTGGGCTTCTCCTTGTCGTGGTTGGTCAAGGCGGTCGGGGTCAAGATGTGTTGTGAGTGCCTACTAACATGCCGTTCGCTGCGGGGTCAAATATAGATTCTACCCCTGAAGATGTCTGCGGAGATAAAAAGAAACCCCTCCGGAAGTCTCCGGAGAGGTACTGCGTTGGGGCTGGAGCCAGATAAGTTCAGAAGTCGATTCGGAACCCGGCGTTTACCCCGTCGGAGGAAGCACCGACGTCGAGATCGAAGGAAGGCGAGCCCGCCAGATCGTCTCCCGCAGGCTCAGCGGTCAATGCACGAAAGAGAAGGGCGCCTCCCGCAGCAAGTCCCACAACTCCACCGGTAAATCCGATGAAGCGCAGGGTATTCGCAGAGTCCATATCGCTCTGCAATTCATGGGCGCGAGCGGGATCACCATCGAAGACGCCGTTGGCGACGCGGTCCTCGGCCTCATTGCGTGCCGAAGACAATTGGGTCTGACCCACGACTCCCACACCCAGTCCGAGTACACCGACGCCAACCGCGGCCAATCCGGGGTAGAGGGAGGGAGTTGAATAATCGGGATCATCGATGTCTGCTATGCTGGGCTCGTCGTCAAAGGTCAACTCCAGATTTTCCTCATGTCTAAGGATGACGCGCTCCTCCTGAGTTTCATCGTCGGATTTTACAGTGACCGTAGCTTCGCCCGGAGCGACGCCCTCGATATTCGCGGTTCCTGAACCGACCACCTCACCGTCGAGGAGCACCTCCGCATCGGAAGCGGCATGGACGGTGAGAGAAGCGGTTTCACCGAAGAGGAAGTGTTCGATGACCGCCGGAATCCCCTCGGCCAACCATGCGTCGTCACCGCTGAGGGTCTTGCCGGAGATCTCGCTGATATTTTCCCCGGCTTCGAAGTCGAATAGGGTCATCGAAAAGCTAAGGGTACCGTCACTATAGCCCACGGCACCGAATAAGAGCTGATCGCCGTCGACGAAGTCGCTCAAAAAGCCGAGGCACTCCGCGCTGGTGTCACTACATCCAGCCATCAACCAGAGATCGTCCATCGAGAAGTCACCGTGTTCCTCAAGGCCCAGGGACTCCGTATCCTCGATGATGGACTGCAGGTTTGCGTAGAACTGCTCCATCACCTGAGCTTCCACATCGTGGGTGTCGAAGTCGACGAGGACCACCCGGTCGGCTTGCGGTACGTCTTCTGCGACGGCCGTACTGTGGATTCCCACCGATAGGCACATCGCAATTGCCATCGCCTGAAACAGTCGGTTCATGATCTCTTCCTCGTAAGTCGTAGGCGACCCGGGTCGCACCGTAGAATTGGGAAATTGGCTCCGACAGTGTCTCACCGGGGAACGGACACGTCAAACGTTCAATCAGCACGAGCGCTACGATAACAATGTGGCGATGTAGGTGTCAATTTGGAGGGTGCCCCAGGCTTTGATCGGTTCTCCGTCGGCGGCAGTTGCCCGGCGCAGGTCGGAGTTGATCCGTGCTGTGGCCCATTTCCTTTCCCTTGGCCGTATTTTTGGGATGGGAATGGCGAGCAGCGGCAAGGATGTGACCTCGAACACCATGAGACCGACGACCGATCAGGGGGACTCCCGAAAGGAATGGCGGGGGCGTTGCTCCAGTTTGCTCCACATGTCAATGTGGGCCGCCGATTCGGCGCTGCTTATGTCTTGGCCATAGAAGTGACACAGGGAAGGGCGAATGTTTCAACTGGAATCAATCGCGAAGGGTTATGGGGGAGAACAATTATTCTCCGCACTTTCATGGCAGATTCCTCAGGGAGAGACGATCGGACTCGTCGGTCCCAACGGGGCAGGGAAGACGACGCTCTTTCGGCTGCTCGCCAGCGAGGAAGAGCCCGACAGGGGACGAGTCGTCCAACCACGAGATACGCGGGTCGGTCATCTTCCCCAGGAGATTCCTGTGGGAGCTGACGGTACGGTCCTGGACGTGGTGCTGGAGGGGCGTTCCGACCTGCTGGAGTTGGAGATTCGATTGGAGCATTTGCGGCAGCGAATGAACGAGGAAGGAGGAAGCGAGGAATTGGCCACCGAATTTGCTCGCCAGGAGGATCATTTTCGAAGGGAAGGGGGGTACGAGTTGCGAAATTCGGCGCAGGAGATCGCCGCCGGAATGGGATTTCATCAAGAAGAGCTCAATCGACCCGTGGAGACCTTCTCCGGTGGGTGGAGGATGCGAGCTCTGCTCGCTCAGCTCTTGTTCAGCAAACCGGATCTACTGCTTCTGGATGAGCCGACAAACCACCTCGACGTGGAGTCCATCGAGTGGCTGGAGCAATATCTGGCCAATTATTCGGGAACTGTGATCACCATCAGTCATGATCGCTATTTTCTAAACCGCATCGTCGATGCCATCGCCGAGTTGCACAACGGATCGATCGGCATCTACCACGGCGACTACGACTACTATCTCGACGAGCGCCAGCGGCGTCGCCAGCAACTTCTGGACAAGAGAGAGCGACAGCTCCAAGAGCGCAAACGACTCCAGGACTTCATCGACAAATTTCGCTATAACGCGGCCCGGGCCAGTCAGGTGCAGAGCCGTGTGAAGCAGCTCGAGAAGATGGAGTTGGTGGACGTACCTCCGGCTTACGACTCCCAGATCAACTTCGAATTTCCATCGCCTCCACGGGTGGGAAAGACCGTCATCGAGGCCCGCGATTTGGCCAAACGATATGGCGATCATGTGGTCTATGACGGCGTGGACTTCACCCTTCGCCGAGGCGAACGAGTCGCCTTCGTGGGCCCGAACGGGGCGGGAAAGACGACCTTGTTGAAGATGTTGGGGGGCCAGTTGGAGCTCGACGCCGGCAGCGTGGAGTACGGTCACAGGGTGGAGGTCGCCTATTTTGCACAACACTCGGTAGACCAGCTCGATATGAAGCGAACCATTCTCGAGGAGATGCACGAAACGGCGTCCTACGACGCGGCTCCCCGGGTGCGCTCGATCCTGGGGGCGTTCCTCTTTACGGGAGACGACGTCCATAAGTCGATCTCCGTCCTCTCCGGTGGAGAGAAAAGTCGACTGGCTCTGGCGAAGATGATGCTGGAGCCGGCGGGATGCCTGCTGCTCGACGAGCCGACGAACCACCTCGACATTCCTTCGCGCCGGATTCTGGAGCACGCCCTACGTCAGTTCGAGGGGGCCTTCTGCGTCATCAGCCACGACCGCTATTTCCTGAATGAGGTGGTCAATCGCGTCATCTACATCCAGGACGGAGACCTCGACGACTTTCCCGGCACCTACGATGAGTACCGGTGGAGACGGCAAAGTGACGAGGCGGCACGAATTGAATCCACATCTGCTCAGGGGACGCAGGCAGATCAACCCTTGTCTCGCAAGGAGCGCCGCCGACTTCGTGCAGAGCTTCGGCGCCAGATGAACGCTGAGGTCGGTGAGCTTCGAAGAGAAGTTTTGAGTCTGGAGGACCAAATCGAGACGTTGGAGGCCGAACTTGGCGAGGTGGAAGAGGTCCTTGCGAGACCGGAGACCCATCAGGGCGATGGAAGTGTCGTCGTCGATCTGCAGAAACGACATAGCGAGTTGGAGCAACGCCTGATGGAGACGATGACGGTGTGGGAAGAGAAGGGGGCTCAACTCGATGAGATCGAAAAGAAATTCGCCGCCCGGGAGGCGGCGATCGATTCTTGAAGCCGAAGGTTGTCGGGACCGGTGATGTCAGCGACTGACGACGGCGTCATCCTGATTGGCTCTTCGAGCGCTCTCGGTGTTGAAATAATGCTGCAGAGCAAAGCTCGCCGCCTGGGGGCCGAGGATATGCCATTGCTCCTCGTTGGCCATCAGGCCTGCGATCGCTACACCGGGGTGATCGTCCCATTGATTGTGCCTGGCGGTACCGACGAACCAGGTAAAGCGAAGAAAGGGGTTCTGGTCCGAGAGAGTACCCGTCTTTCCAGAGACGGTGACCTGGCTGGGAAAGGCAGCTCGGTGGGCGAAGTGACGTCGCGCCGAACCTCTGCGGGTGGTTGCGACCATCATATCGTCGAGCTGGCGTGCCGTCTCGGGGCTCATCACCTCGCGCAAGACCTCGGGCTCCGACCGATATAAGAGGTCCCCATCGGGCGACTCGTAGCGGTCGATGATGGTGGGCCGCATCATGACGCCGTCATTGGCGATAGAGGCACCGATGAGGGCTCCATGCAATGGGCTCAGGTGGGTGTGCCAGAAGCCGGCGGCTGCACGGGCCATCTCGTAGGGATCGTCTCCGAACTCCGCGCGGCTGACCTGAAGGGGAAGCTCGAAGGGGATGGGTTGATTATAACCGAAGCGCTCCGCCCAGTTTTCCAGATCTTCTCGCGACAGGTTGTGATAGGTGGACTTGGCGATCATCGAGTTGAGCGACCTGGCCAGGGCTCCTTCGAGGTCGTCACATTGATTGTCCAGATTCGGATCACCGACGATATTGCGCTGCGTCAGCCTGCGCGTGCCGCCGTGGTAACAGACCTCGTCATGGCGCGACAGGACGGACTCCTCCAATAACGCCGCTGCAGTCACGACCTTAAATACCGATGCCGAAGGGGGACCGGCGTTGGTGGCCAGTCCCGTATAGTCGTCGTCGCGACGCGAGTGATCGGCCATGGCCAGCACACGTCCCGTAGGGGGATCGACGATGACGATCGCGCCGTGGGGAACAGGGCGATTCTTGATCAGCGATTCGGCATAGTTCTGGATATCCGGATCGATGGTCAAGGTCACCCGACTTCCGTCGGGGAGCGTCTGGACCAGCTCCCCCCGGGAATTGCGCGTGGCCTCATCGATATCGAGACCTGCCGCCTGCCAGTCGTCGGGCACGCTGGGAAAGGACAGGGGCCCGAAGTCCATGGCCGACGCCCGAAGTGCCTCGGCCCGTTGGCGTGCGGCCTCGGAGCTGCGCTCTTCAGCCACCTCCAGGCGAAGCGTCTTTACCGCCGACTCCGCGGCGGCAGCCCGTTCGGCAGCTCCAACCGCTCGGTCCACGTCATCCACCGCCGGTGGACTCGCTCCGGCGCTCATGATGGTCATCCCCACCACGCCTGCGGTCAATCCCCCTGTAATAACGAGAGTTTTCCAGATGCGATCTTGCGTACTTTGTTCGTAATTCATGGTTCGCACTTCGAGGTTTGCGGGCAGTCCATTGCGCCACTTTACGACAACGCACATCCATGTGCAGACTCCCTTTGTACCGGGGATTTACGGGCTGTCAAATTCCAATTTTCCACCGTAGGTGACATGCCGCCATGGACCTCGAACTCGCCGTCCTCTTGCAAGGGCCCCAACGCGCGCTTGACGGGCTGCCTCGGTTGCCTTATCTATATGCGCCCGCTCGGCGAAAAATCGCCGGCGACCCGATCTGGCTACGTAGCTCAGTTGGTTAGAGCGAGCGGCTCATATCCGCTAGGTCCGGAGTTCGAGTCTCCGCGTAGCCACTTACCCGTTGTGTCTCGACACGACGGGTTTTGTCTTTTTCGACGCCCGACAGGGAGGCGCCTGCTGCGGAGATTGGCCGAAGCAGGTCCGCTGCAATCCGATCAAGCTGGTTGTCACCCGTCCCGGCGATACCTTACAGTGCATCTGATAATTCCTTGTGTTGATCGATTGCTTCTACCGAGGACTCCATGGCTCAAGATACGGACGCGCTGCGCGAAAAAATCGATGGAATGCACCGAAAGCTCGAGGAGATCAGCCACTACGACCT
>SLPW01000605.1 GCA_007131755.1 Myxococcales bacterium
CCATCTTCCAAAGTGGCCCGGTGGACCTGGCCGAGGCTCGCCGAGCCGGCCGGTTCGGGATCGAAATAAGAAAATACCGACTCCAGCGGCCGGTCAAAGGCGCTCTCGATCTGATCCTTGACGGTTACGTAGGTCATGGGCGGCGCATCGCGCTGCAGAGACGTGAGCACCGTGGAGAATTCGTCGGGCAAAAACTCCGGATCCGCCGACAGCAGTTGCCCGACCTTCATCGAGGCGCCCTTTAACTGGCCGAGCACCTCTGCGGCGCGCATTGCGTTTTTCTCAAAAGCCCGCTGCAGCGCCTCTTCTCGACTCTCTTCGTCGCCGCGACGCAGGACGTTGCCCACCTTATTCATGACGCTAGACGCGGTGACCTTCGCGCCCATCGAGCCGAGTTTCCAGGCCCTGCGCCACTTTCCAGTGACGATATCCTCGCCCTCCTCTCCCGCCAATTTATCCCAGTCGTCGCCCACGTCTCGCTCTCCGAAATTGCTACCTCGAACACTGCTTCGCCTCGAATGTAACTAACAGTTGGCGTAGACACCATCTTCCATGGCGAGGCCGGTTAGTTCGGGTGTGCAACTGTCTTTATCAGGAAAGTTGCTGAGCGGGTGCTCCGCTCCACGTTGCTTGATCCCGGATCATGGCGTTGAGGCGAACGAGCAACTTTCTCATCGCCGCTGTCATCGCGACCTTCTTGGGCTTTCCTCGAGCTACCAGGCGCTGATAGAAGTCTTTGATGACAGGATTATAACGAATGCCGACGAGCACGCTCATGTAGAGGGCCGATCGAACTCGTCGTCTGCCTCCCCATGTGGTCTGTTTGCCTCTTCGTGTGCCCGAATCGTTGTTTAGCGGGGCGACTCCCACCAACTTCGCGATTGCCCGTCGATCCAGCGTTCCCAGCTCCGGGAGATGTGTCAGAAGTACCACGGCGGTGGCTGTGCTGACTCCGGGAGTCGATTTCAGACGCTCCACCACCGCATGATGCTCTTCGTGTTGAGCCAACTCGGCTTCGATTTCAGCCTCGATTCGCTCGAGTTCCTCTTCGATGTGTTTCAGCATACGTTCATTGGAGCTTACGTCGTGCTGTTGATGCTTGCTGCGATGCTTTCGGTTTCGCTCAGCAGTTCGCATAGCGACTAACTGATCTCGACGATCGACCAGCCTGCGCAAAATCCTCAGATGTTCCGAAGAATGCACCGTTGGTCTCGGCCGAAGAGCTTGAGCGAAGCGTGTAATCACTCCGGCGTCGATCTCGTCGGTCTTGGCAAGCCGTCCGCTGGCACGAGCAAAATCACGAACACAGCGAGGGTTGAGCTGAGAGTAGGTAATGCCCAGGCCAGCGAGGTGATCGGCAAGACGAACCTCATAGCCTGCAGTCGACTCAAAGACCACATGCGCGCCTTCTGGTAGCCGCTTCGTAAGCGATTTCAAACCCTTATCATCATAAGGGAGCCTGGCGGGTCGGCTCTCCTCGGGAAATTGCACATCCAAATGTTTGCAAGCGATGTCGATTCCAATGTACTCCACGCGCTGACTCATCTATCATCTCCTGTGGGTTGAGGAATCTGCGTACGCGCCCTGTCATGTGCTTCGAGCACGAACTCTATCAACTGTGCGGGCTCTGACGCAGATAAGCCCCATCACTCCCAGGCACACCCACGGTCTTCTGACGACCTAGATCCAATCGGGATGTGATGGGGCCTCAACTCTCATCCTAGCAGAATTCCAAGAGACATGATCCTCCAACAACGCCAACAACAGCAACAACAGCAACAACAGCAACAACAGCAACAACAACTCTTTCAATAACTGTCGTCCGCGAGCAGTGGATCGATGCGCGTGTCTACAGATCGCTAATGATTCAACCGGACATCCTCAAATGAGAGTCATCGCCGGAAGAACCGCCCGACGTACACGGGTTAGCCAATATTTTCGGGCACATTGCATTCCAAAGTGGAGTTCCATATGCCAAATGGATCTGTGTCGGAGTCGATCCCTGCATCCCGTGAGGAGGTATTTCAACTACTCCATGACTACGATCGACGGCTGGAATGGGACACGCTGCTAAAGGACGCGCACCTCTGCGAGGGCTGGACAGCGGCGCAACTTCACGCCACGTCCCTATGCACGGGTCGCTGGTACCTCGGCGGGTTGGCACTGAAGACGGAGTATATCTCCTTTCGTCCACCAGAAGTTGCTGCGGTGAAACTGCTCAACCGTCCGCCATTCTTCGACAATTTTGCCGCCACGATTCGACATCGCGATCTGGGCGACGGCACCTCGTCGATTGAGTATAAATATCATTTTGTCGCACGCCCATCCTGGCTGCGATGGTTGCTTCACCCGGTGATGGGATGGATTCTTCGGCAGGAGACGCGAAAGAGGCTCCGGGGGTTGCGCCGATACTTCTCAGATGACTCGTGAGATGAGCGTGACGCAGAAAAACCAGCCAGCGTACGCGCATCGTCCCATATCCGGGCGCTCATGTCCGTACCTCGGTCTGCATCTTCCAGGTCTGCAACTTCGGAGATGTGCGCATCGGGCCGTATTTGTAGTTCTCACGCAGTACTTCTCTGTTGTCGAAGAAGAATGGGTGAACGACGGCGAGCGTAGTTTGAAACCAAGACAAATTCGGATTCGGCAATGGCAGATGACTGGGAAGAGTTAGCCGGGGAAAAAGGAGAGGAGATTCCCACCGGTCGATTCCGACGCATCTTCAAATTGGGCAAGATGGGGGCAAAGGTAGGCGCGTCGACTATGGGCAGTACTCTGACCGGCCTGCTGCGCACTGATTCGGACAAGCGCGCCGCGCACCTGGAACAGGCCTACGAGAAAAACGCCCACCGTGTCGTCGAGGTCCTGGGCGAGTTAAAGGGCGCCTCCCTAAAGATCGGCCAGCTCCTGTCAGCCGACCCGGAGCTGCTTCCGGGCAACTTCTCCGAAGGGCTGGCCGTCCTGCAACGCGACGTGCCACCGATGACCTACAACACGGTCTGTGCGCAGGTCGAGGCGGCCTTCGACCGGCCCATCGACGCCGTCTTCGACTACTTCGATCCAGACTGCATCGGCTCGGCGAGCATCGGCCAGGTCCACCGGGC
>SLPW01000535.1 GCA_007131755.1 Myxococcales bacterium
AAGAGTTGGAAGGGGACGAATTCGCGACAATGTACGGGGAGTTTTATCCGGGAGCGGAGTTCTACGTGCGCGCCTGGGCGGAAAATGAAGCGGGCACCGTCTATGGTGAGGTGATGGACTTTTTCCTGGCCGTCGAGAAAGTGGCCAGTGGCAATCGATTCGGTTGTGCTATCGACGAGGACGCCGGGTTGTGGTGCTGGGGGCGAAATCACCGCGGCCAACTGGGAATTGGGAGCGACGTCTTCGGCTCCTCGACGCCGGAGAGGGTTGGAGACCGGGGATGGCAGGCGGTGTCGGTATCCGAGATGCATGCCTGTGCCATCGACGAGGACGCAGAGTTATGGTGCTGGGGAGATGATAGTCAGGGCCAACTGGGTTCGGGCGATGGCTACGGCGGGTTTTCCACAACTCCTCAGCCCGTGGAGCTCGATGAGGACGAGCCATCCGAATGGAGAGACGTGGCCACAGGGGACGAGTATAGCTGTGCCATCGACGAGGACGCAGCGTTATGGTGCTGGGGAGTTGCCGACAATGTGGACGTCTTCGGGAATACGGTGGTCCACCCCGCCCTGGGGCTGAACCAAAACGATTCAGGCGGTCATTTTACGCCGCAACGGGTGAGCTTCGATGGGAATTGGCAAACCGTCAGCGCCGGAAGCGAACATACCTGCGCCATCGACGAGGACCACGAGTTATGGTGCTGGGGGCTTAATGCGGACCGGCAACTGGGAGCGGAGTCCAATTTTTCCATAGCGCCTTATGGTTATGAGCCCATCCCGGTGGAGACGGATGCTCGTTGGCAGGCCGTGGCCGCCGGGGCCAGGCACACCTGTGGGATCGACGAGGAGGCGGAGCTCCATTGTTGGGGAGACAACGAGCGGGGCCAATTGGGTGTGGGTGACGACTCGGAGTCGGAATCGACGCCGGCTGAGGTCGTCGATGTGACCCCGTCTGCGTGGAGGCATATATCCACGGGCGATGATCATAGTTGTGCCTCTACAGAGGACGGGCAACTCTATTGCTGGGGCGCCGGCACCTATGGCCGTCTGGGCGTGGACGGAGAAAGCGATCGTTTCCTTCCCACCTCCGTTGCCAGCGGGGGGCCATGGGAGTTCATCGCCGCGGGCAGCGACCACAGTTGCGCCGTCGCTGGTGAGGGGAGATGGCAGTGCTGGGGTCTACGGCCCCTGGGCTCGTCGACTCCCACGGCCGTGGCGCTCGACGAAGAACTCACGGCCATCGCCGCCGGAGAATCCCATAGCTGCGCCCTCGCCGACGGTCCCGAAGATTCGGCGTGGTGCTGGGGACATCGGCAGAATTTCGGGATCGAAGGCGGTAGTAGTGATACGGAACATCACCAGGCGCCGCAGCAAATTACGCTCGCTCATGCCGGGGGATTCTCGATCGCCGCCGGGGAAAGCCACACCTGTTTCGTCAGCGTGGTCGGCGACGCCCACTGCTGGGGGCGGGGAGAGGAAGGTCAGTTGGGTCACGGACCGATGCAGGATGAGTCCATTCCCGTCGAGGTCGATGACCGACTTGGCGACATCCAGGGATGGTCGATGCTGGTCGCTGGCGAACACTATAGTTGCGGGCTCGACGTGGACGACAAACTCTGGTGTTGGGGAGAAAACGATCTGGGACAACTGGGTCTAGGGTCGAATGATGACGACTTCGGCACACCTCAAAGTGTCGCGTCCGACGATGGTTGGCTCCATGTGGCCGCCAAGTTCAGGCACACCTGTGCGATTGACGTAGAAGAGCAGTTGTGGTGCTGGGGTTGGAACGCACATGGGCAGGTGGGGGTTGAAGGAGAAGGTCAGTTCGAAGACGATCCTCAGCGAGTGGACAACTCGTCGGGGTGGGGCGATGTGGCCGTCGGATTTGGCCACACCTGTGGCGTTGACGGCAATCATCAATTGTGGTGCTGGGGGCGAAATAATCACGGTCAGCTAGGCCTCGGAAGCGCTGAGGAAGGGGTGATTTCCATCGCCGAGCCTCGCCACGTCGACTTCGCCGGCGGCCCCGACGGCGGGTGGAGCGAGGTCTTCGCCGGTTGGGACCATACCTGTGGCATCGATGCCGATAACGGAGATCTGTGGTGCTGGGGCCGGATGGAATCGGGGCAGCTCGGCACGGGGCTTCGGGGTGAACATCATCGCCCGACAAAGGTCGTCGCCGACGGCGTCGCCGAATCCGGGGATGGTTGGAAGGCCCTGTCGATGGGGAACGACCACACGCTGGCGCTTCGCGACGACGGCTCGGCCTGGTCCTGGGGCTCCAACGTCTTCGGCCAGCTCGGCAACGACGCTGCCTGGCGATTTGTGCCGGGATCGATCGCCGATTTTTGAGCGAGCGAGGGCCACGAGCCAATCGTAGGCGGCCGACAGTCAGGAGCCAGTGGCCTCCGAGGGGAGGAGGCCCAGCCCACAGTCCGGTCTTCGATGAACTCAGCCAATCGTCATATAGGGAGGCTCGAAGCACTCGCTACGGGTGCCGTCGGGGTTGATATAGACGGAGCGGCCGTCTTTGAAGACCAGGCAGACCTTTGCCCTTCGGTGGCTGGCGTATTCGTCGGCGTATTCGAGGTACCACTTGGTGGAGCGCCTGCTCGGGATGGGGAGGGTGACGGCGACTCCCGGGATGGCGCGAAGGATGAGGTGAGGGCAGTCGTCGCAGCGGTCGTAGACGAGGCGCTCTTTCTCGAAGGCCTGTCGGATGGCCTGTGCGGGGATGGACAGGGCCCGGGCGAAGTGTTCGATCTCGGGGGCTGTGGGAAAGCGGGCCTTTCCCGCCTCCAGTCGGCGAAAACGGCGCTCGTAGTGGTCGGCCGGCTCGAGATCGGTGCGGGCGATGACCTCCGGTTCGGTGAGCTCCAGCCGTCGTCGCGCCTTCTCCAGAAGGGTTCCCAGAATGCGCGGCGGCATGTCCTGGCGAATCCTTCGCCGCCGGTCCTCGCGGACCTCTTCCAGCTCCTCTTCGAGTTCATCGAGGTCGATATCGAGGACGTGAGCAAAACGCTCGTAGACGCTGATATGATTCTGGGGCGAAGCATTTTCGATGGCCCGAAGTCTTCGACAGCCCCGGTTGGTATTTTTATATCCCGCCTCGCGGACGACCTCCACGACGCGCAGGTTGAGTTGAATGCGCGCCCATTCGAAGCGGTGGGCGACGTGGTCGAGTTCTTCGCTGTGGATGGGTAATTTCATCGGATCCTCTCATGGTTTCAGGCATTGCCACCATTCCCGGCGATGAGCGGGCGGTTGGCAGAGCGTCAAAGGGCCTGTCCCTCAGCTCTTCTTCATGAAGCGGCGAAGATCGCCCGGTGGAGGGCGATCGGATGTAGAGATAATCTAGGGGCGTCGAAGTGGAATTTCAAGCAGCTTATTTATCGAATAGCGATCAGTTTCAGGCGAGGTGAGATGCTGGAAGACTTCCAGGGTGGGGGGACGGGGTTGTGATGGAGATGGACGGGCAAAATTCCCTCGAAGGGTTACAAATAACGAATACGATTCGGATGCTGGGATGTGATAGGGTGCAAAGAAAATCCGAATGCCCGTCGGATGACAAACGGAAGTATCAAATGACGATTTCGGAGTTCGAATTTAATATCGGCCAGTTGGCGCTGGCCCGGGGGATGGTGGATCTGGCGTCGTTGTTGCGGTGTGCCACGTGGGCGACGGACAGGGGAGCGTCGCTGGAGGATGCGCTGGTGGAGTCGGGGTGTGTGACGCCGGAAGATGTGGCGCATTTGCGGGCGTCATTGGAGGAGATGAGCGCCACGCAGATCCGGGAAGCCGTCGACGCCGGTGAGACGATTACGATGCGCACCATCGTGGAGCAGCGCAAGGAGGACGCCGAGCGAGCGATGCAGGAGCTGTCGCAGTCCATCGCCGTCGAAGACACCCTCGACGCCAGTCCGCCCTCTCTGGTCGAGCCACGGAAGGACAAAGAGTTGGTAGCGCTGGAGGGAGAGGCGCGATACGAATTTCGAGAAGAATTGGGGCGCGGGGGGATGGGAAGGATCGTGCGCGCCGAAGACCGGCAATTGCAGCGAGAGATTGCGCTGAAGACGGTGCTTCCCGACACGGAGCTCTCTCAGCCCGAGCGGCGACTGATCGCCGAGGCACGGCTGACGGGTCAACTGGAGCATCCGAGCATCATCCCCGTCTACGAGCTGGGACAGCTCGCCGGAGGAGAGCCCTATTATACGATGCGGGTGGTCACGGAGCGAAGCCTGGAGACCATTCTGAACGAGATGCGTCGTGGCGAGCCGGATACGCCGTCGCTGCTTCACCTGGTGCAGATCATCCGCCAGGTATGTCTGGCCATTCAATACGCACACGAACGTGGGATCATCCACCGCGATCTGAAGCCGGAGAATATCCTGGTCGGACATTATGGCGAGGTCTTCGTCATCGATTGGGGGATCGCCAAGGTGTTCACCGACGTCAGCGACGCCCCCAGTCCCACGTTGGAGTCCGAAGATCAGCCCGGCGAGCTGGTGGGGACCCCGCAATATATGTCTCCGGAGCAGGCCCAGGGGGACCACGATCGGATCGATGAGCGCACCGATGTCTACGCTCTGGGAACACTGCTCTATGAGATCATGACCCTCAAGCCGGTCTTTGATAGCCCCACCGTTCTGGGGTTGATCGTGGCCATCTCCGGAAAGGAGCCGGAGCCGCCGTCGAAGAGGGCTCCCGACCGAGATATCCCGGGCCCCCTGGAGGAGATCTGTCTTCGGGCCCTGTCGAAGGAGCCCGAAGATCGCTATCCCAGCGCCCAGGCTCTGGCGGAAGAGCTGGAATTATTCATGGAGGGGGTCAAGGAGCGAGAGAAGAAATACGTCGACGCTCGACGGCTCATCGAGGAAGCCCGCGGAGCGAAGAAAAGCTACGACGAGGCGAAGGCAAGGTTGGTGGAAGCGACGGCGCGGCGCGACGAGTTGCGCATGACCATTCCCTCCTGGGCCGACGAGGGAGAGCGGGCGGCCATCTGGGACGCCGAGGACCGGGTGGAGGAGCTCGAGATCGAGGTGGAGCGCCAATTCGGGCAGACCGTACAATTGTTGGGCCAGAGTCTGGGGCATGCCTCGCTGGAGGTGGCTCACGATGCGTTGGCCACCATGTACTGGGAGCGCTTCGTCGATGCCGAGCGGCGGGGAGATCGACCGACGGCCACGTATTTCGAGAATCTGGTGCGTCAGCACGATACCGGTGCGTTTACGGAGCGACTGCGAGGTCTGGCGCGGCTGTCCATCGAGGTCGAGCCACCGGAGGCGGAGATCGTGCTCTCCAGGGTGACCGAACAACACCGGCGGCTGATCCCGAGCCAGACGGTGAGCGTGACCAGAGAATGCCTGGAGTTGGGTCGGCTTCGACACGGGAGATACCGCGTTTCGGTGCGAGCCGAGGGATACGCGCCGTTGCAGATGCCGATTTTGTTGGAACGGCTGGCATCGATGGAGTTTCGAGTTCAATTGCGCAGTCGGGAGCAAATTCCTGAGGATTTCGTCTTCATCCCTGCCGGCGAGTTCCTCACGGGGTCGCCAGATAGGGTTCGCCGAAGGAGCAACCGGATAAATCTTTCGGACTTCGCTATTCAACGCACTCCCGTCACCTGTGGTGAGTACGTGGAATTTCTCAATGACCTCGCCGCACAGGATATGGAAATGGCTCGACGTTTTGCGCCTCGCACCAGCGAGGAGGCACCGTCGTATTTCCCGGTTGTCAATGGACGCTTCGTGGTACCGGAAGAGGACAACGATGGGGATGCCTGGGATCCGGACTGGCCAATCTGTATGGTCAATCATGAGGATGCTGTCGCCTATGCCAACTGGTATCAGCAAAAGCACGGATTGCCGGTACGCCTGCCAAGCTCATTGGAGTGGGAGAAGGCGGCCCGAGGTATCGATCAACGACTCTATCCGTGGGGAAATCATTTCGATCCGTCCTTTTGCCGGATGAGAGAGACCACCGCTGGATTTTCCTTTCCAGCTCCCGTCGGGACCTACCAAGACGACACGTCTCCATACGGGGTTCGGGATATGGCGGGAAATATTTGCGAATGGACATCTACAGCCCATGAGACCTCGCCGGGAACCTTCGTGCTGCGAGGTGGATCGTATAATTCCTTTCCGTTGATGTGTCGGTTGGACTGGCATTTGAACGGACCTGCAATTTACCGCCATTCTCATTATGGATTTCGTCTGCTTCTGGAGTTGACCTAGTCCGGAGCATCGCTGTGGTTGATGGAGACCCTTGAGTTTTGCGTGCCGTCTCGGTTTTGCCTACACTCGCTCGATGATCGATGGGTAGACGGAGCGATTCCGATGGGAAATGGTCGGAAAAATGGAGGCGTTGATGCCAACGGTGGAAGTGCAAGGTTTGAGTTCGTGGAAGTTGTGGGCGCTGTGCGCATTGGCAGTGCTACTGATCATCGGTACGGGTTGCAGCAATGGCGGCGATGATGCACCGGGGCAAGACCAGGAGAGTGCCGACGTCTCGGTGGACGGAGGCGATTGGGATTCCGAAGATATCGGGGCGGATCCGGAAATGGACGGGGGAGAATTCCTGCCGGAGAATCCCGATTTTTGCGCCATAGATATCCACTCTGGAGAATGCTACGGGCCGGCGGAGATGTCGCCGGAGATGGGAATGGACGGCCCGAGCGATGATCGGGAAGAATTTGCCGAAACCGTGGTTGGTTTGCCAGAGGGATGCCCGCAGACGAGTTATCTAAAGTGGCCTGATCCGTCGGAGTTGGCGGGCATGCTGTCCACGGGGGAGCCGGAGGTTCACTACCTGGCGCCCGAGGATTCACAAGGTGTCTTACCGGATGAAATCTCAACCTTCGACGACCTTCCCTCCGATGGCACGCCGGTGGTGGTCAGTTTGCTTCCGGGAACACATCGTCTCGAAGGGGACCTGGCTTTTTTCGGTCCAGCACTGGTGATGGGACTGTGCGCTGAGTCTACGACGATCGAACTCGCCAGCTCCGATGCTGCGATTTCGTTTATGAATTCGGATCTGGCGATTTTATCCGGTGTGACGATTGAGGCCGACCAGTCCGTCGACCGTCTGCTGCATTTTGCGAACGTGGATACTGCGCTCGTTACGCACAGTAGATTGTTGGGACAGAGGCGTGCGACGCACGGTGCGTTTGCGGAGAACACGAAACGATTTGCCCTGACCCATTCGGTGGTTCGAGGGTTCGATAATGGACTTAGTATCGATGGCTCAAGCGCATTGGTGCGCAATACGCTATTGGAGGGCAACCAGGACCATGGGATCGAACTTCGAGCTCCTCAATCTGCTTCCAATACCTTCGCCAACCAACTCTTTATGGTCTCGTCGGTCATCGACGGTGAAGAGGACGACTCTATTGAGGAGGCGGCGGTGGGGATTCGCGCCGCCGGTTCTCTGGTCGGTGTGAAAGACTCGGCCATTCGCAATCTCCCCAGTTCGGATAAGAACAGCTACCAGGCCGCAGGAATCGCGTCGACGGGGAGTTATGTGGCGGTACAAGGTGCCAGTGAAATACGCGATAACGCCGGGCCCGGCATCTGGTCGTCGGAGACTCGCGTCTGGATCTCGGGGCCCACGAAGATTTCGGGGAATTACCGGGGGTTGGTGGTGCGCCGAAATCCATCCCATCTCGGGGAGGCATTTACTGAGACCGCGGTAGGGTTGGGGAATGTGCTTTATAATCCGGCGAAGGCATTTGTGGAAGCGTTTGAGCCTACGGGAGGGCTCTTTCCAGGGGAGACCTTCTTTCCGGGGGAGACCTTCTTTCCGGGGGAGACTTTCTTTCCGGGAGAGACCTTCTTTCCGGGGGAGACCTTCTTTCCGGGGGAGACGTTCCTCGCCAGAGAAGCTCTCTTTCCGGGGGAGACCTTCTTTCCGGGAGAAACCTTCGTCGGTGGAGGTACACTCTTTCCAGGGGAGACCTTCTTTCCGGGGGAGACCTTCTTTCCCGGCGGTACCGCAGGCCCCTTCTCTCCGGCCGCGCAGGACATGGGAGGCGAGCACGTGTGGGCCGTGGCCGCGGTCACCGGGGGGGTCGATATCTCACATAACTTCGAGGCCGGGATCGATGTCAATGGTGCGGGATTATTGGTTCATGGGGTCGATATAATCGAATCGCTTCCCCCTGGTGGAGGACCGACTTTCGTCAATTCCACGACCGCCCATGGCATTGTGGTGCAGAATGCACCGTTTACTCACGTCGCGTCATCGACGATCGAGGGCCACGCCGGAGCCGGGATGCTGGTGGATAATGTACGCAACATCAATCAACCGTCAGCCAGCGATGATTGGGACCTGTCGGCGTCGCTATTAATCGACGACAGTCTGTTCTTACTCAACGCCGCGGGTGGGGCATTGGTGTGGAATGAGTTGGCGGATGATCTGGGGCCCGATGAGCTGGGTTCGATGGCGGTGCAGGATTCGAGCTTCCTGCTCAATGGCGAGTTCGGCATGTTCGCAACGGCACAATATCTCAGTGCCTTGAACTCCGACTTTATGGCTACCGAGGCCTCAGTGAGTGGTGGGTTTGGTGATGGCCTACACTTTACGCAGGTGAGTGGCGAAGTGAAGGGCAATGAGATTCGTCTCAACCAGGGGTGGGGTTGTTTCTATCACGGAGGTCAGCCCCTCACGCTTTCGGATAACAACTGGGGATCCGACGAGGAGAAATTGGGTGTTCTCACCGGCGATGAGCCGAATTTTAGCGGCAGCGATAGCGTGGTAGGCGAATTCGCCTTTGTCGATGCGGAGGTAATCAGTCCGGAGCAAATCCGCCAACGAATGGGACTACGGGATGTAGCGGAGCCATAAGTGTTCGGGTTGGCCACCATCGGCTCCCTCGTCAGGTCGTAGTTCCTCTGGGGGGGAAGCTTGACCGAGGGGCCGGCGGAGTCGCTTGTGTCATACAGAGCTGGTTTGCGCCAGGATTGAGGATCGACGGTGGCCGATCCGATGAACGATCGATCTCCGGGGAGGTGACAGCGCGATTGGGGCGGTGCCAAAGAAGGAGTTGCTGTTTTTGCAAGGCGTCGGGCCATCGCCTACAATCTGACATCTTAAAGACGGCAGGTGAGATCTGGTGAGTGGCTTTGGATGATTTCGGAGGCATCGATGTCAACGACGAAAGAGTGTTCAGCGGGGTTACGGGGACAGTGGTATGTTGCTGTGTCAGCGCTGATGTTAATTGTGGCGTTGGGAACAGGCTGCAGTGATGATCACGACTCGACAGGTGGCGAATACGACACCGATGTCGGCGGGGGTGCAGATCCGGAAGATGCAGGAGGCGTGGGGGGAACGGATACCGACGTTCATCCCGGAGAAGATTCGGGCTCGAGCATTATCGAGGACGGGGAGTTGTGCGTTGCGAGTTCGCATTCCGGCGATTGTGTGGAGACGGATTTCCCGTCGTTGGGGGACGTTCTTACAGGAGACGGTGAAACTCATGCGGGTTCTTTTGTAGGGCTTCCGGAGTGCCTGGAAGAAAGCTATCTCCGGTGGCCAGAGTCTTGGGCGTTAGAGGGATTGCTCTCCGAGGGCGAACCGGAGGTCTATTATGTCGCTCCCGATGATCCACAGGGCCATGTGCCGGACGGGGCCGTTGGCATCGAGGATGTGCCCGGCGACGGAACTCCCCGTGTGGTCTCACTACTTCCAGGGGTGCACACCCTGGAAGGGCAAAAGATATTTTCGGGCCCGACGCTATTGATGGGGAGCTGCGCCGAGTCGGTCACCATCAAATTAAGCTCAGCTGATGCATCCATACACTTTGAGGATTCGCCTCTATCAGTGATCGCCGGAGTGAGCGTGGAAAGCGTGGCTTCCACATCGAAATCGGTGCGCTTTCAGAATGTAGAGACAGGACTGGTAACTCATAGCCGGCTCCAAGGAAACAGCGAGACCGAGCACGGCATAATTGTCAGTAACAGCGAGAGGTTTGCACTGACGTATGCTGTCGTGGAGGGATTTGGCCACGGCGTGCTCATCGATGGCGCCAGTGCTCTGGTTCGCAATACGTTGTTTCGCTCCAATCGCGAGCATGGCATCTATCTACAGGGGCCTGAGACCTCGTCGAACTCCTTTGCCAACCAGCTCTTTATGGAGTCGTCGATCATCGATGGGGAGGATGCCGAAGTGCCCAGTCAGGCAGCGATCGGAATTCGTGCCGAGGGAGCATTGGTGGGCGTCAAGGACTTGGTGATACGCTCTCTCCTCAGTTCCGATACCGAGAGTTATTCGGCGGCGGGGATCGCTACTTCGGCGAGTTATCTTCGCGTCCAGGGGATGTCGGAGATCAGTGACAACGCCGGTCCTGGCCTGTGGGCTTCGGAGAGCCGAGTCTGGGTTTCCGGACCCACCAAGATCACGGGGAATAGACGAGGAATGGTAGTCCGTCGTGACGATGAAGCCCTGTCCAATGCCTTTGCAGACACCTCGATCGACATCGACAACGTTCTCTTTTCGCCTGATCGAGCTCTGACAAGTGGATTCGATCCGGTGGGCTCGCTATTTCCAGGGGAGACGTTCTTTCCGGGAGAGACGTTCTTTCCAGGAGAGACGTTCTTCCCGGGAGAGACGTTCTTCCCAGGAGAGACGTTCTTTCCGGGAGAGACGTTCTCAGTAGAGGATTTCTTCCCGGGAGAGACGTTCTTTCCAGGAGAGACGTTCTTCGCGGGGAGTTCCAATTTTCCGGGAGAGACGTTTTTCCCGGGAGAGACATTTTTTCCGGGAGAGACCTTCTTTCCGGGCGGCACGGCCGGTCCCTTCTCTCCGGGGGCAGAAGGGATGAGTTCAGATGGTGTGTGGCCTGTAACGGCCGTGACCGGCGGGGTCGATATCTCGCATAATTTCGAGGCCGGGATCGATGTTGCCGGTGCGGGACTTTTGCTCCACGGGGTGGATGTGGTCGGTTCTCTACCCTTCGGTGGAGGGCCGAATATGTCGGTCTTTACTCCGGCCCACGGAGTGGTGGTGCAGGAGGCTCCCTTCGTCCACATCGGAGCGGCGACCATCGAGGACAACGCCGGGGCCGGTCTGATGGTGGATACGGTGCGACATATATCCCAGCCTTCGGCGTCCGACGATTGGGAGGTGTCGGCGTCGTTGTTGATCGACAACAGCCTGTTTTTGCAGAACGCCTCCGGCGGTGCGTTGGTGTGGAACGAAGTGACCGAGAATTTGAATGTGAGCGATTTCGGCGCGATGGCGGTGCAGGATTCGAGCTTTCTGCTCAACTCGAATTTCGGCGTCTACGCCACGGCACAGCGACTCAGCGCCCGCGACTCGGACTTCATGGTCACGGAAGCGCCGCCCAATAGCCAATTCGGTGATGGCTTACATCTTACGCAGGTTCGAGGAGAGATGGTGGGCAACCAGATTCGCCTCAACCAGCGCTGGGGATGTTTTTATCACGGCGGCCAGCCCCTGGAGTTGTCGGACAACAACTGGGGAAGCGGAGGCGATCGATTGGCCGTGGCCGACGGAGACGATCCGAATTTCACGGGGAATGACGGGGTGGTGCATAATTTCACATTCGCGGAAAGGGAACTCATCAGCTCCGACGAATTGCTCCTCGAGTTGGGACTTCGCGACGTCGCCGAGCCATAAGCGACCAAGAGCTAAGTTCGTCGCGGCCCATATAAGGTCCGGGAGTTTGAAAGAGACGACGAAGGGGGCGAAAGTGTGTTTATCTTTTCGCCCAGTCGTCCCTTTGTCGTGGCGTTCGTCGTGGATCGCTGATGGCTCCTTCACCTGCCGATTATGAGCTTGTCGAGACTCTGTACCAGAGTGAGCGCACCACTGTATCTCGAGCCCGACGAGGCACGGACGGAGAGACGGTGATCTTGAAGTGCTTGACCGCTCCCGATCCTGGACCTCAAGACCTGTTGCGATTTCGCCGCGAGTTGGAGATCGCCGAAGCGCTGCAGGGAGATCGCTT
>SLPW01000039.1 GCA_007131755.1 Myxococcales bacterium
CCGGGCAACGAAAAAAGTCGAGATCGAGCAACGGAGATGGTGGGTGTCGGAGCACCTCGATGGCGGAATGAATTCCCGTGACTTCGACAGAATTACCCCGAAAAATGGTGCTGATGCTCGCCTCTCGGACGATCATCTGGTTCATCTGGGGGGGGCATCTTTTGAGGGAGCCGCCGGGTATCACCGAGCGTTACCAACAATCTGTTTCCAGTCTACGCCGTAGCGACGCAGGTATTTTCGTAGGCGGTCGGCGTCGTTCGTCGACGCTTTGCGTTTTCTGGACTGAGCGAAGAGGGTGCGGCCAGCCTCGGAGAGGCTGGAGCAGCGGCGGCAGACGTCGATGATGCCGACCAGCTGGATACGGTCGAAGAGATCCATTTCGGCGAGGATGTCGGGATCGACGACATCCTCGAGGGGTTGGTCGGTGACTGCACCATGAGGTCCGGTGCCCCAGCGACGGCGAAGAGATTCGATCTCCTCGTTGACCAGGTCAACGTCGATGCGGCCGCCTGCGGCCAAAGTGGCTTGACGGGTGATGGAAGCGCCAAGGCCACGGAAATTCTCCGGCCACCTCCCTTCCGGGCCTGTGGCGAACTCCAAGAATCGGTGTCGAGCCGCGCTGTTGAAGCGAACGGTAGAGCCGGTTCGGGCCCGGAACTGTTCGAGCTCGAACTCCAGGTTGGGCTCGATATCCTCGGGGCGGTCGCGAAGACCGGGGAGTGTGAAAGTCCACAGGTTGATGCGTGCCAGTAGGTCCTCTCGAAACGCACCATCGCGTACGGCCTGGCGAAGATCCCGGTTTGTGCCGCAGATCAATTGAAACCGACTTCGCACCTCTTCATCCGATCCCAGGGGTAAAAAGCGGCCGATCTCAATGGCGCGAAGCAGCATTGCCTGTTCGTCGGCGCCGAGTTCGCCGACTTCGTCCAGAAATAATACGCCTTCGTCGGCTCTGCGAAGCAGTCCCCGTCGGTCTTCTGTGGCGCCCGTATAGGCGCCCCGGCGATGGCCGAACAGCGCTGACATGGCACCGTCGCCGCGAAGAGTGGCGCAATTGACCTCCACAAAGGGTCCCTCCACCAGATTCCGCCGTCTGCGCAATTGGTAGATCTGACGTGCAAGCCGTGTCTTTCCCGCTCCCGTTGGACCCTGCAACAAGATGGGCTCTGTCGATGCCAGGGCGACCTGCTCAATGCGTTCCATGGTACGGTTGAAGGCTTCGTTTCGAGTCTCGATGCCCGACTTCAGAAGCGAGATTCCCTGCCGTCGCTCCTCGGAAAAACGGGCTGCCAGCCTGTCGTAGCGAGATAGATCGAGGTCGATGATCCGATATTCGCCAGGCTGGGAACGCTCTCTTTTCGTCGGTGGCGAGGTCTGAAGAAGGCGAGCCGGAAAATGCCGGGACTCGGTGAGCAGGAAGCTGCAGATCTGAACGACATGGGTTCCCGTGGTGATATGGAAGAGATAGTCCTCGCCATCGACGTCGAAGGGATAGTCGATGGCGAAGTCGTGCAGGGCGGCGAAGACCTCTTCGAAGTCCCAGGGGTCTGCAAGGTCCACGGGGTGGCAGTTGACCTCTGTCGTTGGCGATACCTGGCGGATGTCGTCGGCGACAACCTCGGCGATGGCCGTAGCCGGTAGCTGATGCCACAGCTCTACGCGATGGACCAAGAGATCCGGATATCGGCCGATCGACACTGTGGGTCGCCACCGCTCCCAGCGCTTCGGTCCCTTTCCGGCGTCCAGGCGGTCACCGACGAAACCGAAGACCACCACTTTGTTTTCACTGCTCACGGCATCTACCTCAGTCTACGTTGACAGCGACCTCGATTCGGAACTCGTCGATTTCCCGTACGGAGAATTCGACGTTCACGAATTTGGGGATGAGCCACATCTGGGTATGGCTGTGGTCCGTCAGCGCCATCGTCCGAATCCGACCGCCTTCTCCCACGGCCATGGCCAAGAGCAATTGGTCGCAGAGGTGAGGACCGACAGGAACCCTGGCTTCCAGAAGAGCCTCCACCTGCCGGGCACAGCCGCGGGCTACGTCTTCGGCGGGGCGGCCTCTGGAGCCGAGTTCACAGAGGAGCTCGCGATGGGTCTCGAAGCAGAGCTCGGCGATCACAGCGTTTCCCGGACTCGTCGACTCCTCGGTCTGAGTCACCTGCACGAGATGGCGGGGCCACCCTGACTCGGCGAGGAAGGTGTCCACCTCCCGTTGTGCGACGTGGGAGGGAAGGTGGGCGTTGATGACTCGCAGGCGTCGTTCCATGACGTCGGTGGTCTTCGTCAACGCCAAGGATCCCAGCCCATCCTGGGCGGGCTCGACATGGGCGGTGATCTTGCCTCCACCGGCGGGAAAGAACCCGAAGCGCTCAAGGTCCAGCCTCACAGATGCGCCCATGCGCTCCAGGACCGACAGATAGGCCAGTTGGACGAAGTCGAAGGACGGGGCGTGGAAGACGTGGGTGCCACCTTCGATGTGCACCGTGGACGCTTCTTCCGCAAATAGCAGAGGCAATAGCAGCGTCTGGAGTACGAGCATCGTGCTCCCAGCTGTACCCACGGCGAAGGAGTAGTGTCCTCCACAGACCGGGCCGGGGCGAAAGATGACCTGCGTCGAACCGAGTTCGTCGCCCTCGACCCGGGCATTGCCGATGCGGGCGGCAGCGCGCAGCGCCGTCAGATGTTGGCGCATCAACCCCGGGCGCTTTCGACCGCCGCGGATATCATGGATGCGAAAGGCATGTCCCGTGATAAGAGACAGCGCCAGCGCACTTCTCAGAATCTGGCCGCCCCCCTCGCGATAGGAGCCGTCGATTTCAAGCATAGAAGTCTCCTCATCTGTCGGGGGCCATCTTGACGATACGGGGCTGAAACTGGGCCACCACGTCAACAAGGTCGTCTTGATGGGACATCACCTCCTCGATGTCCTTATACACCTGGGGTGCCTCGTCCAGTCCTGCCGACAGAAGTGTCACCTCGTGTGCGTCGAGCTCGGCCTGTACCTGTTTCCATTGCAGAGTGCGGTGGGCGTGACGCCTCGACATCACCCGTCCGGCGCCGTGGGCAGCGCTCTCCAGTGAAGTGGCCTCACCCTTTCCACGCACCACGAAAGCGGGCTCCGTCATCGATCCGGGAATGACACCCAGGACACCTTCTCCGGCTGGAGTCGCTCCTTTTCGATGCACGACCAATTCCCGTCCGGCGTGGACCTCCTTCCAGGCGAAGTTGTGGTGATTTTCTACCGAAGTGAGCGCTCGTGCCCTCAAGTTGACAACGATCTGGCGATGCATCACAGCGTGATTTGCCGAGGCGTATTCACCCATCAACGTCATCGCTGCCCAGTACTCGCCACCGACGTCGCTGTCCAGATCGAGCCAGGCCAGGTGCTTTAATTCGTCGGGCAGCTCGGGATGGGTTTTTCGCGCCAATTCCGAGTAGTGGTGGGCGACGGCGCTGCCCGGCCCTCGGCTTCCGCTATGGGTCAACAGCGCCAGGTAGCGTCCCGGCTGAAGGTCGAGATCGGGCTCGTCCAGGGTGAGGATACCAAATTCGGCGAAGTGGTTGCCCGAGCCGCTCGAGCCCAGTTGTTTGCGGGCCCGCTCTTTGTTTCGACGTGTGATGGGAGAGACGTTCCAGTCTCGGTCCATCACCTCGTGGTCGTGGGGTTCTTTGAAGTGAGCGCCCACCCCGAAGCGGGTCTCCTCCTCGAGGACCGTGGACAGTCGATCTGCCTCCGCGTCAATCGCCTCCGGCGGAATGTCGAGGACGGTCATCTTCATTCGGCAGGCGATATCTACGCCCACGGCATAGGGAATGACCGCTCCTTCCGTGGCCAGGACTCCTCCGATGGGTAGTCCATAACCACGGTGAGCGTCGGGCATCACCGCACCCTGACGGGAGACGGGGAGACGGCAGGCGTTTTCCATCTGTTTAAGCGCCGCCGGATCCAGATCTCGTCCCCACATCTTCCAGGGAGCCGGCGCGTCACGCTCTACAAAGCGCGTTGTTGCACTCAAATCTCGCGCCAGGTCGCTGATGCGTGGATCCTTGAAATAGGCCTCCGGATCGTCGGCGACTTCGCGATAGAGGGCGGTGATCTCATCGATGGACATCCCCTCTTCGCGCAGCCATCCGACACGTTCTAAAAAGGAGGACAACAGCGGGCCCTGCGGGATGCCCCATGCTTTCAACTTCTGAGCTTTCATGCTTCACCTCATCGATGCGATGATGGGTTGGAACTCGAAAATGTCGGCCTATCACCGACGGAGAAGTCTCATTTGCGAAGTTGATGCCAATGAGAAAGAAAAATTAGATCCTCTTGGAAAATGGGAGGGTGAATACTCAATGGTCGGATTGTAAGGTGTTGACATTGTGGCTGTTTCTTGTGCTCTGTGTGTTCCGGGACGAAACCGGCCACCCCTGAAACGACCGCCATGTCAGACTTCGAACAAACCTGGTGATGAGTGTTATCGAGGTTAAAATATATAACGAATTATAAGTTTTATCCAACAATATAAATATCGATACGGTGTCGTGAGGAGAAGCGTTCAGTCCCTTCCTGGCGCGGCCGATGCCGTTACGTTTCGGGACGCTATGTCCGGCTTGCCTCGTTGTGTCTGATGCTGCACCTTCGTTCTCAAGAGGTAGCCGCAGAGGAACAGACAGAGGAAGTAGAGATGTCAAAGCAGTTGGATGGAAGGACGGCGTTGGTCACGGGAGGTTCTGCTGGCCTGGGAGTGGATTTCGCCGATCGGTTGGCGGCGCGAGGAGCCGATGTGATCGTTGTTGCTCGGCGTGAGGACAGACTGCGCGAGGTAGTAGAAAAATTAGAGGCCGACCACGATATAAAGGCCGACTTCGTGGCCATGGACCTCGCTCGTCCCGAGGCGGCAGCCGAGTTATACGACAGAGTGCACGAGAGGGGTTATCAGGTCGATATCCTGATCAACAACGCCGGGTTCGGTATCTGGGGCGAGTTCATGGACACCGACTGGGAGTCCAACGAGAAGATGCTCAATCTCGATATCTTGACCCCCGTGCATCTGACCCGTCTGTTTGCCGAGGACATGGTGGAAAGGGGATGGGGACGGATCATGCAGGTGGGTTCCATCGGTGCCTATCAGCCGGCACCCTTTTACGGGGCCTACTCGGCGGCGAAGAGCTTTATTCTAAGCTGGGGGGAGGCCATCGATTTCGAGCTTCGCCCCCACGGGGTGAGTTGTACGGTGGTCAATCCGGGAGTGACGGAGACGGAGTTCTTCGACTGCGCCGGTCAGACACAGCGAACCTGGTTTCAGAAGCTGTCCATTATGGATTCGGCGAAGGTGGCCGAGATCGGGGTCAAGGCGATGCTCAAGCAGCGAATGACCATCGTTCCCGGGTTTATGAACGCCTTCAATACCTGGATGACGCGCTTTCTTCCCAGGCGACTGGTGCGCTGGGTAGCTCATCTGACGATGAAAGATGGGCGGTGAAACAGAGGGGGGAAGAGTGAAACCGACGGGAGGAATATTAACGGGTTCAGGGAGATGATTTCCCCGAAAAATGGGGCCGATGATCATCTCTCGGATGAACATGTTGGGCCATATTGGGAAAAATTTTCGGGGGGGCTCTGTCGCTATCCTTCGATGTGAAGCAGAGTTTCCGCGATCTATGAGTGTGGAAGCGCTCAAACATCATACGATACAGGCTTGCACAATTGCTCATGTCGGGGCAGGATACGCCAGATACTACAAACCCGTGACTCGTGCCACCGGATCCGGACCATGAAATATTCCGATCGGGGACAGGAAGAGAAGCCCTGGCTGTCGCAATACGGCGACCACATCCAGGAGATGCTCGATACGCCGTCCCACCCAAGCCTGCCGGCGGCGATGAGGGAGGCCTCCAAGGAGTTCGCCGACCAGATCGCCTTTACGACCGTGATGCCCAACGGCATGTACGGCTCGTTGACCTATGCCCAGGTTGACGAGATGAGCGATGCCTTTGCGTATTATCTTCGTGAGGAGTTGGGATTGGAGGCCGGCGACCGCGTCGCTCTGCAGATGCCAAATTGTCTGTGTTATCCGGTGACGATGATGGGGGTCTTGAAGGCCGGTTGTGTGGTGGTGAACACCAACCCCCTGTATACGCCGGATGAGATGGAGCACCAATTTGAGGACAGCGGGGCGAAGGCGGTGGTCATCGTCGATCTATTCGCCGACAAGCTCGAGAAGGTGCTCGCCGATACGCCGGTAGAACATGTCATCACCCTAAGAGTGCCCGAGTTTTTCCCGCCCATCGTCAAGCAGATCACCTACGGGGTGATGAAATACTGGAACCGGGCGATTCCACAGCACAATATGAAGGTCACCCGTCTTCCGGCGGCGCTGCAAATCGGGCGTAAGCATGCCAGTGGAGAGGATGCCTCAAAGTACTGGGAGTCCCTTACCCACGACGATCTGGCACTGTTGCAATATACGGGAGGGACGACGGGGGTGGCCAAGGGGGCAATGCTGGCCCATGGAAATATGCTGTGGAATTTAGCACAGATCCGGGCCATGACCACCAGTCATCTCGAGCGGGGAACGGAGGTGGTTTTGACGGCGCTGCCGCTGTACCACATCTTCGCCTGCGCCGTGAATTTTATGACCATGTATCTGGTGGGGTCCAGAAATATCCTGGTGCCCAGTCCCCGGCCCATTCAGCGTGTGCAGCGGGCGATTGAAAATTACGACATCACCTGGTTGACCGGGGTAAATACCCTGTACAACGCGTTGATGAACGAGGAATGGTTCGTCGCTTATCCCCCCAAGCATATCAAAGCCGCGGTAGGTGGCGGTGCGGCGATGCACCACGCCGTGGTCGATGCCTGGGAGGAGATGGTGGGAGCGCCGCTGGTGGAGGGCTACGGGCTGACCGAGGCTTCCCCGGCCGTTTGCTTTCAGCCCCTGAACGGAGAGCGCAAGAGAAATACGATCGGAATCCCGGTGCCCATGACGGATATCAAGCTCGTCGACGAAGAGGGGGAACTCGTCGAAAAGGGAGAATCCGGTGAGTTGTGCATCAAAGGCCCGCAGGTGATGCAGGGCTACTGGCAGCGCCCCGATGAGACGGACAAGACCATTATCGACGGATGGCTCCACACCGGGGACGTGGCGGTGATGGAGGAAGACGGCACCTTCAAGATCGTGGACCGCAAAAAGGATATGATCCTGGTGTCGGGCTTTAACGTCTATCCCAACGAGATCGAAGATGTCCTGTCGCTGCACGAAAAGGTCATGGAGGCCGCCGTCATCGGTGTTCCCAGCGAAAAAAGTGGGGAGGAGGTGCGGGCCTACGTCGTCAAACGTGAAGAGGACGTGACCGCCGAGGAACTCAAGAAGCACTGCAAAGAGCATCTGACGGGCTATAAGCGGCCGCGAAAGATCGAATTTCGTGAGGAATTGCCGAAGACGCCGATTGGAAAAATCCTGCGCCGTGAGTTGCGCGACGAAGTATTGGGAGGTTGAGCGCCGATGTTAACGCCACTGGAAGAACAACTGCTCGGTGTGATGATGATCTTCATCATGCTGGGCATGGGATCGTCGCTGACCTTCAAGGACTTCTTGATCGCCATGAAGAAGCCTCACGCCATCGGCGTGGGGATGCTCTGTCAGTACGGGCTGATGCCGCTGACGGCGTTCCTGTTGGCCATGGCGCTGGGACTCGGGCCGGCGCATACGGTGGGCCTGGTGTTGATGGGATGTATGCCCGGAGGTACGACGAGTAATATCTTCGTCTATTTCAGCAAGGGCAGGCTGAGCCTTTCGATCTTGATGACCGTCTGCTCCACCTTGATGGCCCTGGTGATGGTGCCGGTGACGCTGGAGTTGTATGGGCGCGGAATTGAGGGAGAGTGGGCGATCCCACCGGATCAGATCATCAAGGTGTTGTTCGTGTTGTTGGTGCCGACGCTCATCGGAATGGCCCTGCGCAAGTGGAACGCCAACGTGGGAGCGGTGCTGGAGTTGATGGGTGGCGTCATCGGCGTGGTGGTCATCTTCTTTTTGATCGGCACCTGGGTGCCCCGTAACTGGGATTTGCTGATGGCCACGGTCCCGGCGATCTATGTGGTTTCCATCGGGCTGGGGCTCATCGGCTTTACGCTGGGATATTTCCTGGCGCGAGGTCTGCGACTGAATTCGGTCCGTTCTCGTACCATCTCCATGGAGACGGGGATCCAGAACGGACCGATGGCGATCTTCATCGTCGTCCTCGCTTTCTCTGGCGATCCTCGACAGCAGGAAGTATTGCTGATTCCCATTCTGTACTCCCTGTTTATCGTGATGACGTCGACGGTGATCACCTTCTGGTATCGCCGCATCACGCGTCGCGAGGAGTTGGCGCGAGACAATGCCAAGATCGGATCGGTGCGGAAAAAGGACTGAAGAAGCCGCAGCAGGATGGATGTATGGCGTGCACGAAATCGAGAACTATCGTCGCGTCGCCGGTGCAGCAGTCGACACGTTGGGTGACGGCGGCCTGTGTGATGTTATTTGGCTTCATGGTCACGCCGAATGCGGCGTTTTCCGATGAGTCCACTTCTGTAGAAACGGAAGTCACAGAAGTCACCGTAACGCTCCAAGAGCCGACGGTGTCGGGAGGGGTGGCAAGGGAGGTCGTTCAGCGAGTGGTTCGGCAACGCCGCCGTGAACTTCAGCACTGTTATGAACAGGGGCTTCATCAGGGAGAGCGGTTGCGCGGAATGGTCACCATGGACTGGGTGATCGATGATTCCGGGGCCGTCATAGCAGCTGACGTGCTGGCCACCGAAATCGACGACGCAGAGCTCGGTGAATGCCTGAAGGGCCGGATCGAACAGTGGCAGTTTCCCCCGCCCGATGAGGGGCTTGAGGGGGAGGTGTCCTATTCTTTCGCCTTTGATTTCGAAGAGAGGGAAGTCACGCCGCCTCAGACCGATGATGATGCCTCTTCGTCCTCTGACGTCGACGTAGGCGATAGCTCTGCCGACGAGCCACCTCTACAATACGGGATTGCTTCGCCGCAGCCTCCATCGGACGATCAAAGCTCTCCAGAGCCCGGCACCCTCGCTGCGCTAGACGGATCGGTACATCATTTCGGTGACGAGACGGCCGCACCTCTTGCTGCCTTTGACGAGGCATCTCCTACCGGGGGGCCCGGGGGGGACTCGCCAATGGACGGTGAAGGGACATCCGTTGACATCTGGGGGTCGCAGGACAACCCCGAGGCTGTTCTGGAATTGGGGGAAGTGCGGATGGAGGGAGCGCTGGACGTTGAAGAGGTGGTCTCCATCGCCGAGAAGAAGCAGGCAGAGATTCTGAATTGCTATCAGGCAGGGCTACGTCGGGGGTTGGACCGCGAGGGACAAGTGGTCATGCAGTGGGTGATCGCACCATCTGGTGATGTCGTTCATGCAAGTGTGGTAGAAACGGAGATCCTCTCGTCTGAGGTCGAAAGCTGCATGGCACGGCGCATCCGGCGATGGGGTTATTCCGAGCCTGAGGAAGGCGGAATCGTAAGAGTGACAATGCCCTTCGATTTTCGTGAAAAGGACTGATGATCACCTGTGGGACGATCATTGCTGCGAAGTGCCGCTATAATTCGTGAAGCAGCGAAACGTGGACAGATAGTGGAGGGTTGAAGGGGAGGAATGTCCCGAGAAATGGGGCTGATGATCATCTGTCGGGCGATCATTTCGGGGATTATGGAGGGGGGGTATTACGTGATTGAGGACCGGGGAGAAAGAGGGCGGTACTGGCGGGTTGAAGGGGAGGAATGTCCCGAGAAATGGGGCCGATGATCATCTGTCGGGCGATCATTTCGGGGGGCATGGAGGGGGGGTATTACGTGATTGAGGACCAGGGAGAAAGAGGAGGGTGCTGGCGGGTTGAAGGGGAGGAAAGCCCCGAAAAATGGGGCCGATGATCATCTGTCGGGCGATCGGTCTGGGGGGCGGGGGGGGGGTAGGGGACACAGGTGAGTTGATGGGTTTCGGGATGGGGATACGAGGAGCCGCTGGGGGGAATGTGTGTAAATGAAGAAGGTTATCACTATAACGGGTCATGTGTTGCCGCGAGAGGTGAGATATGGCGATGACGTGGTTACGGTTTGCGGTTAGAATTTGTCCAGACCGACGGAAGGGAGTCGAATATGGGCGAAGGAGAAAATGGCAGGGTGGGAGCAAGAGGCTGCGGTGGGTTGTGGGAGGACCGTCGTCAGCAGACTGTGGTGGAGGCCGTTCTGGCCTCGACGAAGGACTTTGTCTATGCCTTCGATCGGAAGGGCAAGTATATCTACGCCAACGACGCCCTGTTACGAAGGTTTGAGCAATATCTGGGGCTGAAAGCCGAAGATGTGATGGGCCGAGATTTCTATGAGCTCGGCTATCCCCGGGAGTTGGCCGACAAATATCGGGACCAGATCGAGGGGGTGATCACCGCGAAAGAGGTGGTGCGCGACGAGGAATTCGTCACGGTTCCCACCGGTGAGGTTCGCCAATACGAGTATATCTTCACTCCAGTCTTCGGTGAACACGGAGAGGTGGAGGCCGTGGCGGGGATCACGCGTGACGTCACGGAGTTGAGGGATACGGTGGCGGCGCTTCGGGAGTCGGAGGATCTGTATCGGACCCTCTTTGAGTCCGTCGATCAGGGGGTGGGGCTGTTGGAGGTGTTGCCCGAGGAAGAGGGCCAACCCCTGGATATTCGCTGGATCGAAGTCAACGAGGCCTTCGAGAGAGCATCGGGGATCTCCAATGCATCGGGACGAAGAGGGCGCGAAATCGGCACGGAGGGCGACGAGGAATGGTTTGAGATTCACGCCGAGGTGGCGAATAGCGGCGAGGCGCGTCATTTCGAGAAATATGCCGCCCATGCAGACCGCTGGTTCGATGTCCATGCCGTTCCCGTGGGAGGCGTGGAGAGTCGTCGTGTGGCCGTTCTTTTCAGTGATATTACGGAGAGGAAGCGGCGTGCAGAAAATGTGGCGCTCCTCGACGGGTTCAACGAGATCTTCTCTCGTCTCAGCGATCCGGATGAGATCATGGACGAGGTGGGGTGGCGATTGGCCGAGCATCTGGGTGCCAATCGGGTGACCTTTTCCGAGGTCGATGATCAGGCCACAGAGATGCAAAATATCTACGAGTGGGCCCAGGCGGGGTTGAAGAGTGCCGCCGGAAGGCATCGCCTTTCCGGTCTTATGAGCGATCGTTTCATCGCCGAGCTCAATTCCGGAGAGGCCGTGGTGATCGATGATATCGCCACTGATGAGCGTACAAGTCCATTTCTGGAGGCTTATCGATCGTTCGGCGTCGGATCGGCGGTTTATGTGCCACATCTAAGCGACGGGCGCTGGAAATTTCTGCTCGCCATTCATCACGATCATCGCCACCGGTGGCGAGATGACGAAGTGGATCTGGTATGCGAATTGACAGGAAGATTGTGGTGGCGCCTGGAGCGAGCCTATGCGGAGGAAGCGCTTCGAAAGGCGAATCGACGTAAGGACCGCTTCCTGGCGGTGCTCTCCCATGAATTGCGCAATCCCCTTGCGCCCATCGAGTTGAGCCTTGCGATGTTGGAGCAAGTTCCGCCCGATAGCGACGAACATCGTCACGCCCGTCGTGTCATTGGTCGCCAGGTCAAACAGATGGTTCGCCTCGTCGATGATTTGCTCGACGTCAACCGCATCGACAACGACAAGATTCATCTCCACCGCGAATCGTTGGATCTAAATGGGCTGGTCGAAAGGACCGTCGAAGATCACCGGCCTCTTTTCGACGAAAAGGGTCTCAACCTCAGCGTTCGACCTGCCGAGGAGCCGGTATATGTGCGGGGAGACGCGAATCGACTCGCCCAGGTGATCGGAAATCTGTTGCAGAACGCCGTCAAGTTCACCGAACCCGGGGGAGGGGCGACGGTGACAGTGGAGAGC
>SLPW01000044.1 GCA_007131755.1 Myxococcales bacterium
AAAAGGCCCTCGAACTCATGCATCTGAATGTAGGGGATGAAGCGTCTGGTAGTGTCGCTGCCGAGTTTCTCCGCCACAGCCTGCCCAAGAGCGTCGATTACGGTTTGAGCCTTGGCCTGGGCAGAAGGTTTTTGGCTCGCCTCCTGCCGGCCGGGAAAAGATGTCGGCAGCCCATAGAAGTCGAAAAAGGTGGTGCAATAGCAGGAGTCGTCACGAAGGAGATAAGCTCGAACGTCAGTGAACAGGCGTTGGAAACGAATATTTCCGCCCTTGTGCCCGGGCCGTCCAATGATGGATGGAAGTAGATAGATGCCCTGCGGTGAAAATTGGGGATCGACTACTTCTTTGATGAACGTCTCTTCGGTCTGGCCTTCGCAGATGACGTGTATTCGGGTCATCTTTCCGGCCTCCCACCGAGGATATTTTTCTCCCAGAGTTCGCCGACGGAGTATTCCTCGAGCCATACTTCCATGTCTTGTTCGTCGTGGCGACGAAAGACGGTGGCGTCATCTTCGCGTTCGACGACGACGATATCCTCGATGGAGAATTCGTTGACTAGGGGAATTGACTGAGTGGAAATAATGACCTGTGTGTCCTCGGCGGCAGATCGTATCAGGGAGCCCAGGAGGGTGATGGCATAGGGATGAAGGCCGAGCTCCGGCTCATCGATGACGATCGTCGAGGGGGGATCGGGTTGCAATAATGCAGTGACGAGGCAGATGAAGCGGAGCGAACCGTCTGACAATTGGCTGGGCCAGAAGGGGTAGTCGCTGTCCCGTTGGGTCCAGAGGAGGCGGATCTGCTGCTCTTCGGTGGGCAACTTCTTAGGTTTGAGGACAAAGTCGTCGAAAAAGGGGATGGCCAACCGAACCATTTTTCGGATTTTTTCGTAGTGTGAGGGGAATTCCCTACGAAGCATGTAGAGATAGGCGGCGAGGTTGGAAGCATCGGGGCGCAGCGACTCATTGTCGTGTAGTGAGCCTAGTCGCTTGACGCCTGCCGTATTACTGGTGTCGTGGAAGTGATAGATGTTCCAACTGGAGAGGGCTCGGTAGCAATAGGAAATCACATTGTATCGGTCGGATTCGTATTGCTCCTCGAGTTGAGCTTCCGCATAGGCTCCTCTTCCCAGTGACAATTTTGCGTTTTGTCGATCACCATCTGGGGGGGAGAGGAAGATTTCTTCTTCAACGAAGATGAGTCCACCATCGATGGTGGGTTCGAGCGCAAAGTCATAGCCGTTATTGCGGAACCGTATAGAAGCGCTAAGTCGGTCAGTATGCTTGACGCCAAAACTCAAGATGCGGTCAGCCGAGCCCTGTTTTTTCGTCCAGATCTGAAGTTTGCCGGCGATCATTTCACGGAGCATTTCAAAGAAGGAGACGAAATTACTCTTTCCTGCACCGTTCGGTCCGATGAGGACGTTAATATCGCGCATCTCGAAGTCGTCGAGACGCTCGATGGACTTGAATCCCCGAATGCTCAATTCGGTGATCTGACTCTTTCGGCTCACAAAGACACCTTCGCTACGGGGTGAGGTCGCCACAGGCTGCATTGTCGAGGATAGACACGTCGGAAGCAAAATCCCAGCGTCCGGTGACACTCACCGGGCGAAATGAGCGACGGCTGGGAAGGGTCGTCATACGCTCGCTGGATTTTGTGCGACGAAATTTCGACTCGGCAAGCTCGTCGGCGGCCTGGCAGGCCGCGCTCCTCAGAGTTCAGGTCCAGTCGTCGAGAATCTGGGGAAGCATCTTGCGCCAGGTCACCCAGTCATGGGGCCAGTCGGGACCCCAGGAGTCGACGCGGTTGGGGATGCCATGGGAGCCCAGGACGTGGGCCAGGCGCCAGGATTCGCCAATATCCTCTGCGCGGCCCTCGCCGGAGGGAAGAAGGACGAAGCGGGTGCGCAATTTGTCGAGGTGTGGGCCGGCAAGGGTGGGAACGAAGTGCAGCGGTGAGGAGACCCAGAAGTGGTCGGTGAACTGGCCGGGGTGGCAATCGTAGAAGCGGCGAAGGTCGTAGGTGCCGCTCATGCCGATGGCCCGGCTGAAGACGTCGGGGAAGCGGCATAGGACGGCGACGGCGTTGAAGGCGCCGATGGAGGCGCCGGCGGACCAGACCTCGATATCCGGGCTCTTGCAGTCTGTGCGAATCGCCGGGATGACCTCGTGGCGTATGTATCTGTGGAATTGGTCCTGGATCCACATCTGGTGCTGCGCGTTACCCTCGCGGCTCATCAATACCTCGCCGGCGATGCTGTCGCAGGAGTAGACCTTGATGCGGCCCGCCTCCACGAGGTGACTCAAGACGCCGAGCATATGCCAGCGCTCCATCTCCTCGGCGTCTCCGCCGGCGGTGGGGAAGAGGAGGACCGGTTGGCCGTGGTGGCCCCATCTGGCGAGGGTGACCTGTCGGTGGAGGCGCTCGGAGTGCCAGCGCTCGACTGCTTTGTTCATCTCATTTCTCCAATTTATGGCCTATTATCCTCTCGCCATTTCTGCACGCGCTTCCAGAATAGCTCCGTAAACGGCTCCACTTCGTGAGGCGGATAGAGATCTGCCACTTTCTGACGGAAAGCCTCTCGGGCGGCTGGAGTGCCGAAAAACTCCCATGCCAATTCATGAAGATCGCCCAGATGGGTGTCGCAGAATTCTTCAAAGCGCTCCGTCTCGAAGCGATCGTCGGCGATCTGCGCATAAGCCCGAAGGCGCTCTTCGTAGGACATATCCTCTTCTTCGGCCACTTCGAAAAAGGGTGTCCAGTCCGGCGTGCGCTGCATGGCACGACCCGTGACGGCGCAGTAGATGGACCAGCGAAGATTCGCCAGCACCAGCCAGGGAAAGTGGTAGTGAAGCGAGGTGACCTGGGAGTCCGGACAGGCGTTGGCGAAGTCGATGGGATGCCACACGCCCTCGCTGCGAAGTGCCTCGCAGGAGTTGAATTCGAAGGCGAAGAAGGAGTTGATCGTCAGCGTCGTGTCGCGAATCAGGCGCGCCTCGTCGTCGTCGACGAAGTCGGTGTCCATGGTGTAGCGGTCGTGGAGTGGCGCTTCGGGGTCGTAGCGGACCAGTCGGGTCTGGGG
>SLPW01000178.1 GCA_007131755.1 Myxococcales bacterium
AGTCTTAAACCACTCTTCGCCGGTCCTGAACGACGATCTCTTTGTCGTCTATGCTCGACGATGCACAAGCATCGCCTCACTTCGACGACTTCGACCTCGTCGCTCAGTCCTCGCCGAATACGGCTCAGGACTTCCGCCGAGCACCACTAGCCGCCGGGGATATGCGGGCAATATCTCACAACGGGTTCGATCTATCAAAACAACCAGACACAGCTCACCCTGGCTCGGTCGCAATTGGATCTGCGCTCTGGCTGAAAGTGCATTTTTCACATACTGCCGGCACGTTATTTGCTTCAACCTTCCCTGTCGCAACTACGATCCTCTCGTTGAACCGAGAACGACGCCAAATGACCCCAGGCTTCATTCCACAAACCCACAGATTTTTGAGACCACCCATGAAAACACCACAGAAATTCAAGCACCTGCGCCGCTACACCTGGCTTCTCTTCGCCGCCGGAGCCCTCGTCGCCTTCGCCGGCTGCAGTGACGACGACCACGAAGGACTTCCCGGACTCGACGGCGACACCGTCGACCACCGCCTGACCCTGGCCACCAGTTGCGACGACGTGCGCGAAAACCTCGCCAATTCGCTCACCGCCCAGGCCCTCGATTCCATGTACGGCTACGTCTACTACTACGATATCGGCTTCGACGACCGAATGAATGGAGACCTGGAAGACGCCGCCGGAGCTCCCGAAGCGGGGTCCGGCGAAGACAGCGCCGAGCCCGACGACTTCACGGACACCAACGTGCAGGAAGAAGGCGTCGACGAGCCCGACATCGTCAAGACCGACGGCACCCATATCTACACCGTCGTCGACGGCTCTCTGCGCATCCTTCAGAGCTGGCCTCCCGAGGACACCGCCCCGGTAGGACGCTTCCAATTCAGCTCTCAGATCAACCCCATCTCCCTATTTCTGGACGGTGACCGCGCCATCGTGCTCAGCCGCCAGCATCAGCACCATTACTACGACCACGGTCCCAGGCCCGACGAAGGAGCGGCGCCCGGCTCAGGTACTTCCTCCCCGGGAGGTGCCGACGAAGAAGAGCTCGAATTCGGCGGAACCCGCGTCTCCATTATCGACGTCGCCGACCCCACGGAACCGAGCCTTGTGCGCCAATTCGAGGTAGAGGGCAATTTCGTCGACGCCCGCAAGATCGACGGCACCGTCTATCTGGTCTCCAACAGCCATCTGAACGGGCTGTCCTGGTGGAATTACCGCGACGATGAGCGCCTCGGCGACCTCCCCGAACGCGATTGGGAAGAAGACGAAGAGGAACTCGAAGAGATGCGCGCCGAGGCCCTCCCCATTCTCAAGGAATTCTTCCTCGATGAATTGGCCTCCATGGATCCCGCAGACTGGCTCCCGAGACAGCGAATCTCCGATGCCGACGGCGAGCTCCTGGAGGCGGGCTCCCTCTACGGATGCACCGACCTCTACCTGCCGGCCTACACCTCTCCCATTGGCGCTCTCAACATCACCTCCCTCGACGTCGACGACCAGGCCACTCTGGCCACCACGGCGCTGCTCGCCGACGGATGGCTCGTCTACTCGTCACAGGACAATCTATACGTCGCCAAGACCAGCCGCTCCTGGTGGTGGGGTCCCTGGGGCATGATGGGCAACCAGTCCAACGAGTCTCATATCCACAAATTCAAGCTCCACGGATCCGACGAACCCGAATACCGCGCCAGCGGCCGCGTCGACGGCTGGATCCTCAATCAATTCTCCATGAGCGAATATGAGGGCCACCTCCGCGTCGCCACGACGGACAATCGCTGGGACTGGGACGACGAAACCGGCGAGGCCACCGACGACGGCGGAAACCACATGATTATTTTGAAGCGCGAGGACAATGAACTCGTCGAGACCGGCTCCGTGCGAGATATCGCTCCCACCGAGCAGATCTACTCCGCCCGCTTCATGGGAGACCGGGCCTTTATGGTCACCTTCTTCATCGTCGACCCCTTCTACACCTTCGACCTCTCCGACCCCAACGACCCCAAATTGCTCGGCGAACTCAAGATCCCGGGCTACTCCAGCTACATGCACCCCATCGGCGACGATCATCTGTTGGCCATCGGACAGGACGGCACCGATGACGGCATGATGACCGGCGTCCACCTGCAGGTCTTCGACGTCACGGACATGCTCAACCCCGAGCGCACCCATCACCACGTCATCTCCACCGGTAGCTGGTCCTCCTGGAGTGAAGCCATGCACGACCACCGAGCCTTTACCTACCAGGCAGATCTCGGCGTGCTGGCCGTCCCCGTCACCATCTGGGAGGACGACGACTACTTCAGCGGCCTCATCCTCTTCGAGGCCGACAAAGACGGCATCGACGAGATCGGTCGCATCGATCACAGCAACCTCATGGCCCAGAAATGGTGCAACGACCAGGGCCAGATCTACGGCGAAGACTGCGACAGCGACCCTCATCACTTCTGGTGGTATTCCTGGATGCGAAGAAGCATCATCATGACCGGCTCCGAAGGCGCTTATGTCTACTCCCTCAGCGACGTGGGCCTGATGGTCAACGACGTCTTCGACGTCACTACCGACTTCGCCTCGGTCCTCTTTGAATAGAGCCCCCAGCCAGCTCTCCCCAGCCACGCCCGGCCTCCCCTCTCCTCGAAGCGGGGAGGGGCCCGGCGCGTCGTACAGCGCCGGGAAAGGGGGGGGCACCGATCCAACTACCGCCCCCCACCCAACCGCTCCTCCAACTTCGCCACTGCCTCCACATCCCCCAGCCTCCTCCAGATCTCCAGGGCCAACTCCAGCAATCGCCTCTCCACCTCCGCCTGACCAGCCCGCCGCGCATGCTCCGACGCCAACTCCAGCATCCAGGCGTGGTCCTTCGACACCGGCCTTCCCTCGGGCCACCCCCCACCGTAGTCCTCGAGAAGTTCTGCCACCACTGACCACTGACGCCGACCGCAGGCCAGGAGCATTCGCATACAGTCGAAGAGTTCCGTGAATCGATCGATGGCCATTTTCTCGGTGCGCGCCACGCTGGTGTCCAACAACTGTGCCCCCCGGTCGAAATTACCCCGCGCCATCTCCACCAGACACAGATTCATCCCGCACACCACTTCCCCGACCTCCTGTCCCGCCTCTACGGCACGGCGGCGGGCCTGGTCGTAATATTCACAGGCCTCGTCGAGCTCTCCCCGAAACCGGGCCACGTCGGCCAACCCATTGACACAATGCATCGACACCAGCGCAAATCCACGCTCTTCGGCACGGCGCTTCGCCTCGTCAAAGCGCGCTCTCGCCGCCTCGTACTCGCCACGGCTCATCGATACCCACCCCAGATTACTTTCACACAACAGCTCGTCGAACGCCGACTTCGCCTCGCGAAAATGAACCCGCGCCTTGAGATAGCTTCGCTGCGCCTTCTCCACTTCACCGACTTGATGGTAGTTGTCTCCCTGACATCGAAAGAGCTTTCCCTGCCAGTAGTCGTCGCCGGCCTCCATGGCGAGTTCCAGCGCCAGCTCCAGTTGTTCTGCCGCCTCCTCCAATTTCCCGACCCGGGGGAGGTAGCGCACCAGCCGTTCACGGGCCCTCCAGACGAGCTCGTCGTCGTCAAGACGCCGACACCGCTCCAGAACATCCTCCACCTCGGCGATGGCCTCCTCCGTACCACCGCCGAGAAATTTGACGTGACTTGTGCGAAGCTCGTTTTCCAGTCGTGGCTTGGCCATCGTGCCCAATTCGAGGCGATTGAGCAGCTCTCGATGCAGTTCGAGACACTCTCTTCGCTGACCCGGGTCCCCGCGCTCGAAGAAGGCATCGCTCGCCGCCAGCAGTGGCTCCAGTGCCAGCTCGTACTCCTCGGCCTCCCTTCGGTGCTCGGCATAGCGACGCCATCGTGACCCAGAGATATGCTCGTCCTCCTCTTGCGAAGGCTCGAGAATCTGCGCACATCGACGGTGGTGGATCAGCCACCTGCCCTCTTCTCGGACCTTGCGTTCCAGACTCTCCACCAGCAGACCATGGGCAAAGGACCAACCACCGTCGCCGCGATCTGCCAGTCCCCGTTCCACCAACTCATTGAGCAGCGGTTGCGCTCCTTCACAACCCACACGGGCACAGATGGCACGCCACTCCTGATTCGACACTTCCCGCCCCCAGATGGCCGCCAATTCCAGCGCCAACTCCACGGCATCGCGTCGGGGTGTGGGATAGGCATCCAATACCCGTTGCAATCGCGTCATCCACAATTCGTGAATGTCGTCGGGGATACTCAACGACTGTCCCTCGGCGACATCGAACCCTCGGCGACGACTCTCCAACTTGTCGGAGGCGATCCAATCGTTCAACAACTGGTGCGCGAAAAGGGGGTTTCCCTCCGTGCGCCGCGCCAGGAAATCGGCCAACTCCGGCGCTAACGGGAGCATACGCTTGATCAGTTCTCGGTGGTCTGCAGCGCCGATGGCCTCGACGTCGATGCGCTCACAGCAATCCGCCTGCTCCATTTCCCGTACGCGCCCTGCCAACTTGTCGCTATTGGCCAGGGCGTCCGAGCGCAGCGTCGCAAGGACCAATCCCGGCAGGCCCGATTGCCCCTCCCCTATCAGATACTCCAAAAACCCCAGGGCCCGCAGATCGTATTGGACGTCGTCGAGCCACAACAAGGGGGTGCGCCGACGGGAAAAACGACGCATGAGCCGCGACATCAATGCATGCTCCTGTCGTGCACTTCGAAATTGATAGCGCGGTCCCTCCACTTCTGCGGCATCGTCATCGGTGGGATGGATCAACTCCGTAAGCGCCCGGGCATCGATGTCGCGAAACTCCTCGTCCTCCTCCAGTACAGGAAGTGCCTCGCCAAGGTGTTCGTAAACCTCTTGTCTGCTCAACTTCCAGGTGCGAAATGCCCGTTGCACAAGCCCCGTCATTCCCACCGCCGGCCCACGTCGGCCCCGGCTGTACTTCGCAAAGAGGATCTCCACGGCCCCCACCTCGTGGGCACGGGTGGCCATCCAGCGCACAAGCCGGCTTTTGCCCACTCCCGACTCTCCGGTGATGAGAATAATCCGCAACTCTTCTCTTTGCGTGGCCTGTCGAAGGGCCTCCCAGATGCGATGGCGCTCCTGTCTTCTGCCCACAAAGGGCACCTCTCGTAGTCCGAACAGCCCCTGGCCGGTCCCGGCAGGTGGGATCCCGAAATTGATCTGACCCGGCGTGGTCCAACTGGCGGGAATAGGTGGCGGCAACTCCTCGCAGGACAGGGCCGACTCCTGCGGATGCAATTTCTGTCCGGGCCCCAACGGCTCTTGCTCCTCCTGCAGACACTCGGCCGTCTTCTCCACCGTCGTCTTGGCCATCTTCACGATGAGCACCGTCGTCCCCCTCCACTGCGAATCGAAGCCGTCTGACCCCTCTTCGAGTGCCATCCCCCACCAGCTGTCGTCGGCATCTTCCGTCTTCCCCTTCGGCAGGGTCCACGCCGCATCCACGGCGCGCTGAAAGCGCTCGCCAGGATCTACGGCCATGGCCCGCCGAACCCACTCCTCCACTCCGGGCGGGACTTCAAACTGGGGCTTCCAACTCCCGTACATCCCCTCGCAATGTCGCATGGCAATCACAAACGCCGTCTTCCCCGTCACCGGAGGCTCTCCACATACCAGGTGCCAGACAATGCACCCCAGAGCGTAGAGATCCGTCCAGGGACCGTAGCTGCGCCACTGCCCGTGAAACTGCTCCGGCGCCATAAACAAGGGGGTTCCCGAAATGCGGGACAACGTCTCGGCCTCCAATTCACTCTCCCTCTCCAGGGCGTGGGCCAGGCCGAAATCTGCCAATTTGATGCGCGGCGGCCCCTCTTCCGATGACACAACCAGAAAATTGGCTGGTTTCAGATCCTTGTGAATCACCCCTCGCGCATGGGCATAGGCCAGGGCGTCGAGAACCTCCAGCACCACCTTGCGCACCTCTTGCCAGCCCTCGAAGGGACCGTGATCGCTGACCGACCCCCGGTCGGCCAACTCCATGACCACATAGGGACAGCCCTCCTCGAACTTTCCCTGCGATACCTGCGCTGCCTCCCCGTCCACCATTCCGTAGTCGAATAGGCGGACCACCCCCGGATGGGCCAGCCCCGCCTGGGCCTGCACCTCGCGATGAAAATCGATCCTCGACTGCCTCTTTGCCTCGATGATCTTCACCGCCGCCGGCACTTCCGTGGCCCTGTGTACGGCGCGATAGACCTTCCCCATTCCCCCTTTCCCGATACACTCTCCAAGTTCGAATCCACCGAACTGCGCAACTTCAGTCACTACCTACTCCTCTCACCGGTCTTCAACGAAATCCTGTCATTCATCCCGACTACGCTCACCACGACGTCTGCTCTGTTGGTACTACGACCGTATCGTGTATCCTCGACAGGGTCCAAACTACTACGTACCGGATTCCACACTCCTTTAGCCCATATTGTTCATAAAGTTCGTCGCCAGACACAACACCCCCTTGCGGGTCCGGGTCGCATGGACAGTGGATGATGACAACCGACCGGGTACCCGCTTGCAGGTGACAGCGCATCGTAGAGAGAAAGCGGCCGTATGGGAGCGGTTCAGCGCCCGTGTCCATCGGCATCTGCGAAGTCGCAGCAGAACGATCATGAATACTCCGGACTAGATTTCGCACTTTTCGTTCCTGCAGGGAGAAGAGAGATGTCCCACCTCGATCGTGACACCCCTTCCATCGAATCCCAATCTCGCAATATGACGATCATCTGGGGGGCGCTCATCGCCTCCCTATTCGCCTATCTCATGGTGTTGTGCTTCACGTTGGAAGCCGGCGATATTCCGTCCGATGAGGATCTCGAACTGGTCGGTCTCCTGACCAAAATTTTCCTCGCCGTGGCGGTGCTGGAAGTCTTCGCCATCTTCTGGTTGCGTCGAAATTTCTCTCGCAAGGTTACCAACCGGAAATTCGCCAGCCCCCACCAGGTACAAAATAATTACTTCACGCTGGGCCTTATCGTATGGTCGCTGGCAGAGGGGATCGCCATCTACGGGTTCATCCTATCCCTTCTCGCCATTGATTTATTCTACTTTCTAGCCTTCGCGGCACCGGCCTTGCTGGTGATGCTCGCCACCCCACCGCGACTCCGTGCAGTGATGGACGACTACGAGCGTTCCGGGGACATGCCCGAGGAAGTGACGCCCCCTTCCTCCCAACAAAGCACTGATGACGAGGACTTCGAAAGCGACGAAATATGGTAACTTCCCGGTGGCCGAACGCCGAATCTTTGATAAATTCGCACTTGGTGACCCCACATCGTTCAGGAGAGAACTCATGGAAAAACCCATCATCTTGCTGCTGATCTGCGCCTTTTTCTTCATTGGCTGCGATACCGACTCCATTCCCTTGCTGTCTTCGGGCGGCCCGGAACACACCGCAGAGGAGCACGACCTCGAGCTTCGCGACGGGCTGGAATCGAAGGTCCCGATGCCCGAGCGTGTCGGAATGCTCATGGACCATCTCTCCGACGACATCCACAATATTCAATTCACCTATCCCGGCATGACCTACGACGACGCCGTGGAGTTCTACTCCGAAAACCTGCGGCGCGGCGGATGGACCATCGTCGAAGAGGAGACCAAGACCTTTGCCGAAGTCGAATCCGGTGAAGACGGAAGCCAATGGGTCGTCGAGGGCCACGGCGTAGAGATGTCCGTCGCCGTCATCCCCCTCGGCGGCGGCTGGGTGCATATGTGGGTCAATTACGACCCCTGACATCGTCACGGGAACATCTCGGAAGGGGTGTGATCCAGCTTGATCGGTTGTAGGACTCAATGTGGTCGTTCCCGCCCTGGCCCCGGCCCGGTCCCTGGCCCCAGCCCGATCTTGTTTCACGTCGGCGAATGATGTTGAGTCGGCAACGAACCCCGAAGGGAAGAACAACAGCCGGGAAAAGACAACAACCACGGACGGGCCTGGGCGAGGGCGAGGGCCGGGGCCAGGGAACCGCTACCGACGGAGACCGATCACCCCCCCTCGCAGGCCAGCACTGGATCAATTCCCTGGTAAACCGTTACCCTCGTGTCGAGACTAAGTAGCGCCTTGAGCAGTAGTTGATGGAGATGGATGCGAAGTTGAGGGCGGACTGGACAAGGCGCAACGCGCAGTCGATGCAGCGCATCGTCAAGCATTTGCAACGCAGTTCAGCTCGTTCTCAACGCAGCAGGCGCTCCATCAACTTGTGCTCATGGCCTAATAACGCCGATTCGACTCGTAGCTCCCTAGACTCCGAGGTCACTGATGCGACGCTTCCGCCGATTGACTCTTATGCTCACTCTCTTCGTCTTTCTCCTCGCCGCCTGCGACGATTCCTCGGCGGAGATCGACGATCCGAACGATAACGGGGATACGTCAACGGACGCCGAGAACGACGAGAATGAAGAGGACACGGGACCAAGAGAGCGTCCCGAGGGCGCAACGGATCATTCCACGGACGAGCAGGACCTGTGGGTCAGCGAGCTGGCCGGGCCCTTTGAGCATCCCTGGTCGGTGGCCTTCTTGCCGGACGGCCGAAAGCTCGTCACCGAACGGCCGGGACGACTTCAACTGGTAGAGAACGGTGACCTCAGTGAGATCTCCGGGCTGCCCGACATTCACTCCACCAATCAGGGTGGGCTGCTCGATGTCTCGCTTCATCCCGATTACGACGACAACGGCTGGATTTACCTGACGTACTCCAAGCCCGAGGACGGAGGTAATCAGACGTCGACCGCCGTGGCCCGGGCACAGCTCGATGGAACGGAGTTGACCGACCTGGAAGAGCTCTTTGTACAGGACCGATACTCCGGAGCCGGTCGTCATTACGGCTCGCGCATCACCTGGCTCGACGACGGAACCTTCCTGGTCTCCGTCGGCGACCGCGGAGCGGAACCGCCGCGCGCCCAGGACACCTCCGACCACGCCGGCAGCGTCCTCAGGCTCCACGACGACGGATCCGTCCCCGACGACAATCCCTTCGTCGAAGACGACGACGTCCTCGACGAGGTCTACACCTTTGGTAACCGCAATATCCAGGGCATGGCCCGCGACCCTGATACCGACACCGTCTGGGCCTCCGACCACGGCCCCCGCGGCGGCGATATCCTCTACACCATTGAGGCCGGAAATAACTACGGCTGGCCCATCTTCACCTTTGGGATGGACTACTCCACGGGAGAACCCATGGACGTAACGGAGACTCAAGATCCCGATGAGCTTGCTGAAGTCACCGCGCCTTTCCACGAATTCGACCCCTCTCACCCACCGTCGGGCCTCGTCATCGTCCGCGGCGGCCACTTCGACGCCTGGCAGGGCAATATCCTGGCCGGCGGCCTTCGCACCCAGGAGATCCGCCGCCTCGTCCTCAACGACGACGCCGTGGAAGAAGAAGAGGCCATCCTATCCGGCGAACTGGGCCGAATCCGCGACGTACGCCAGGGCCCCGACGGCGCCATCTACGTCCTGCCCGACACCTCCGACGCCATGCTCTACCGCGTGGAAGCTGCCGAATAATTCGACCACGCCCCTGCGCCTACACACCTTCGGCGCAGGGACGCCTTGTGCTCGTGATTCGCACGTTCGGATTACCCCATACCCCCACCATCACCAATATTCGGATCACCCCATACCCCCGCCATCACCAATATTCGGATCACCCCACACCATCGCCATCACCCACCCCGCATCACCCCATACCGCCGCCATCACCCACGCCCGCATCACCCCACATCCAAACCACGGCCATACGGGGGTTTCCGGACGGTGGTGGTTACGGCGGCACGGGGTTTTCCGGACGGTGGTGGTTACGGCGGCACGGGGTTTTCCGGACGGTGGTGGTCATGACGGCACGGGGTTTTCCGGACGTCCGTTTCACGAGGACAAGCCACGTGGCTGTCTTCGTCGGCCTGAACCACAGCCGATATGCTCGGGAGCACAAGGCGTCCCTGCGCTTGCGTGATTCCGGCGGTCCGGGGTTTTCCGGACGGTGGTGGTTACGGCGGCACGGGGTTTTCCGGACGTCCGTTTCACGAGGGCAAGCCACGTGGCTGTCTTCGTCGGCCTGAACCACGGCCGATATGCTCGGGAGCACAAGGCGTCCCTGCGCTTGCGTGATTCCGGCGATGCGGGGTTTTCCGGACGTCGGTTTCACGCATACCGTCGTTCATACCGATGTCTCGTCGTTCCGTCGCGATGGTGGCGTTTTTGATCGACGATATAACGCTTCAACCTTTCTACTTCGTGACGCGACACCGAAAACGCCCCGCATCCCTCCTGCCAGGCTAGCTGTGGCCCCGCCTGATCGTCGTGATTCCACTCGGTATAGGTCCTGCTCTTCCACTCCCGGACCAGGTCGGAGATCCGTGTGGTTGTATTCCATCGAACCAGCAGATGGACGTGATCCCAGGCAGAATTGACCGCGATCATCGTCAGCCCCCGCTCTTCGGTGATCTGACGGAACCTCCGGTGCACGAACTGCTCCAACTCTCCGCGCAACACCGCATCGCGGTTCTCCGTAGTCCACACGAAATGCAGATACAATTCCCGCAGTGATCGTCCCATCGCTTCCTCCTTGATTGTGGAATCAGTCCTTTCTGCATGCGTCCCCCTTACAGTTATTGTCGAAGAAACCCGTCTGGCTTTTGCGTCGACATCTGCGCTTCGGCAAATGTCGAAGCATAACTATCACCGAGTTCGCCGCATATTTACGGCTTAATCTCCCCGAACGAGCCATTGCGAGATTTTTTCGTCATTCAACGAATCTTCGATCGATCGCGCCCCTCGTTTCACCCGAACACACCCCCCAACCCGTTCCGGGCATAAATGCTCCCGAACACGCCTCCCAACGCCGGCACCCCCCCGCGCAGGGACGCCTTGTGCTCCCGAGCACTTCAGGCGCGCTGTCCGCGCCTGACTAATACAGCCACGTGCCTTGTGCTCGTGATTCGCACGCCCGCATTACCCCATACCCTCCCCATCACCCCCCCGCGCAGGGACGTCTTGTGCTCCCGAACACACCTCCCAACGCCGGCACCCCCCCCGCGCAGGGACGCCTTGTGCTCCCGAGCACCTCAGGCGCGCTGTCCGCGCCTGACTGATACAGCCACGTGCCTTGTGCTCGTGATTCGCACGCCCGCATTACCCCACACCATCGCCATCACCAATATTCGGATCACCCCACACCATCGCCATCACCCACACCCGCATCAACCCGTACCGTCGCCATCACCCACGCCCGGATCACCCCACAACTGCACCACCACCAACATTCGGATACCCCATACCATCTCCTCAATTTCAGAGTCGTAGCCAGTTCCCGTCAGACCCGAGTCATCGACAATATTTATCGACCAACTCATCGAGAGTGCCATCCTTTTCAGCCCGCTTTCCCAGCCAGAGAAAAAGCGGCTCGCAGAGCCTCAGAACTAGATTGGGAGAGCGCATTTCGCTCAGGCGCGCGATAACACCGAGATATTTGGGGTTCGTCGGCATCCCCTTATCGTTGACCTGCCCGTCGTGGGCCAACCCGTACATAATGCGCAAGGACTGCTCAAAGCCGGTATGTCCCGGCTTGAGTTCGACCTTGAAGGTGATGTCGGCGTCGGTGGGGTTGAAAAAGGCATGAATCTGCCCCCTCTGCACCACTTCGGACTGGCCCGGCTCCAGAATCTTCTCTTCTGCGTCGCGCCCGAGCCGCACCCCCAGTGCACCGTCTACGGCGGTGAAGATCTCCTCATAGGTCTGGTGGTAATGAAGATCGTTTCCGCCCCCCGGCTTCAGAATGATTTCCAACTCCGTGACTTCTCCATCCGTCTCTTCCGCCGTCTTTACGAATCGCACTTCATCTTCAAAAACGGGGTTCGTGATCCTTCGTTTCATAT
>SLPW01000576.1 GCA_007131755.1 Myxococcales bacterium
AGCAGTGAATTCTCGGCCACCTCCTCGTCAGCGGTCAGGAGGTCCGGTCGGGGTTCATTTGGCAGGGAAAGGTGACCGTAGACGGGCGTACCCCCCCCCCGGTAATCACCGGTAGATGATCGTCCGAGAGATGATCACGAGCCCGATTTTTTGCGGGTTTTGACGCTTGTAGTGTACCCGGAACGGGCAATAATGACGAGTCAGCGAGGAAGCAGAAGTTTACGGGAGCGAACCTTGAATCAAGGAGTAAAGGTATGGGATTTTTCGATAACTTTCTACAGGAGAGCCATCTCATGGTGCGCCAGACGGCGAAGCGCTTTGCGCTGGATGAGATTCGGCCCCATGCCATGAAGTGGGAGGAAGCCGGGGAATTTCCGCTGGAGTTGTACGAGAAGGCGGCGAAGGCGGGGATTCTGGGGGTGGGATTCGACGAGCAGGTGGGCGGTAGTGGCGGGGGCCCGATGGAGCAGGTGATGGTCATTGAGGGGCTGATGTATGGAGGTTCGACGGGGGTGGCGGCCGGTCTGGGGTCGTTGGGGATTGCCCTTCCGCCGATTGTGCAGAGCGGAGATGCGCGGCTCATCGACGAGTTTGTGCGGCCCGCCTTAAGAGGGGAGAAGATATGTGGGCTGGCGATCACCGAGCCTGGTACGGGGAGTGACGTGGCCGCCGTGAGCACCCGGGCGGAGCGAGATGGTGAGGAATACGTGGTCCACGGGGCGAAGATGTTCATCACCTCCGGGGTGCGGGCCGATTTTCTGACGGTGCTGGTGCGCACCGGCGACGACCCTCACGGAGGGCTGAGCTTTCTGGTGGTCGAGACGGAGAGAGAGGGGGTGACGCGGTCGGCGCCACTGAAGAAGCACGGGTGGTGGGCCAGCGATACGGCGGAGATTGGCTTCGATGATGTGCGCGTCCCCGTGGAGAACCTGGTCGGTGCCGAAGGGGGAGGGTTCTTGACGTTGATGCAGAATTTTCAGAGCGAGCGGCTGGCCCTGGCGGCATATGGAGCGATCACCGCAGAGTTGGCGCTCAAGGAGGCGTTGTCCTACTGCGCCGAGCGCAAGGCATTCGGACGGCCGATTCAGAAATTTCAGGTCAATCGCCACAAGTTGGTGGAGATGAAGACGAAGGTGGTGACGGCGAAGACTTTGGTCTACCAGGTGGCCCATCGTATGGCCGCCGGCGAGTACTTGGTGGAGGAGGTGTCGATGGCCAAGAATGTGGCCTGTGACGTGGCGATGGAGGTCTGCGACGAGGCGGTGCAGTTGCACGGAGGAATGGGTTATATGCGGGAGTCGCTGGTGGAGAGATTGTATCGCGACGCCCGGCTGTTGCCGATTGGCGGAGGAACCCGGGAGGTCATGAAGGAGATCATCGCCCGCCAGATGGGGCTGTAGGAGGAATCTCGATGACCCAGGGGATGATCGTCGGAGAGGTGATCATTCCAGAGGTGATCATTCCGGTAGTTGAGAGCAGATGTCGGTGACAGCCCCCGGGTCGTGTTCGTGAAGTTCGTAGTGGAGAATCGAATCCTCGATTTCCACCTCCAGCTCCCAGCCGGGATCAGACTCATTGCATTGGCCGGTGTCGTCGAGATCGATGAAGAAGAGGACTCGGAAGGTCTGATTCATCCACAGTGTCTGGCCGAAATTGAGGAAGACGCCATTTTCGTCAATGGTATCCTCCAACATGGGGGTGAGTTGCTGGCCAGCCAGGTCGGTGACGACGACATGCATGGTGAGGCCCTCATAGTCATCGACGAAGCCGGAGCCGCTAAAGAGGAATTCCGTTTCCGGTGGGACGCGGTCGACGTCGCAGTATCCGCCGGATTGAAGGCATGCCTCGCCGTAAGAGGCGCAATCGAAGTCCTCGAGACAAGATACACAGGGAGATAAGAAGGAGGGAGAAAGCTCGGCTTCGCATTGTGTGGTGCAGTCTGCGACGTCGGCTTGCAGTGCGTTACATTGATGGAGGTCATTGCAGTATTGATCGCAGAGGTCGGCTCGAGAGGGGAAGTTCGCACAGACGCCGTCGGTGGTTTCCTCAGGAACGGAGGCGATGCTGTAGACGACGGCCAGGGGCTCGTCGATGATGATCTCATCTTCATAGGTGGGATCGATTTCGGGGTCGCAGACGGCGTTGTCCTCGACGTCCAGATAGAGTTGAAGGACGTAGTGAAAACCGCTGCGTAGGACGATCCCGAACTCCAGTCCGAGTCTATTATTTTCGATATCCGATTCGCGCAACGTGCCAACTTGACGGCCATCATAGGTCAGGATTTTTCCGTATGCGCGTACGCCCTCGTAGTCCTCGGCGAATCCACCCATATTGACCAGATAACTGGTGGAGGGCTCGACGTGGCAGGGTCCGTCGTCGTCAAAGCAGTCGGCGTCGACGTCGGAACAGTCATTGGCCTCAAGACAGTCGGCACAGGACTCGAGATAGGAGTCTTCGAAAATGGAGTCGCAGGCCTCGATGCAGTCAGTGCGGTCGTATCCGATGAGTCCGCATTCTGTCATTCCGTCACACCAATGAGCGCAATATGCTTCGCGATCGAAGGTGCCGGTGACCTCGTCGGAGCAGGCGGTGAGCGCAACCGTGAAGAAGATGCTGAGGACGAATCCGGAGAGAATACGATGGTCGTGGAGCATGGAAATATACCGAAAAAAAGGATGAGAGGTTGGGGCCCCGTGATTTCGGCGACAAAGATAGGGGAAATCGGGACAGAATGCGACCGTTCGACGGGGTTCTTGCGTCGGTGATCGCCCGGAAGAGGATGTGTGTCAATACAATGGACATGATAGCAATAGCACGGAAGAATATCACCTGGGAAATCGGGTGGCATTTGGGGTGAGTTGAGCCCTCCCCATGATCAGCCGAGAGGTGATCACCAACCGCATATTCCGGGGGAATCCGGCACAGGATGGGGTGGGTGATCTTGGGGATCACGACTGCCTCGACGGCATACTCCCACGCAAAAAAATTCTCGTCATCTCGATAACAGTACAGAGGGATTCAGCGGACTCTTTCCTGGAGGAGATGGAGATGACGAAACCACGACG
>SLPW01000321.1 GCA_007131755.1 Myxococcales bacterium
GCCTTCGCTTAGAGCGCATCGACCTGCGCGAGGGCATCACCGACGTCGATCTCACAGCCCACGGCGAGAAGACGAATACCGAGCAATTGCGCCTCTTCGCCGAAAAGCCTCCCCGTGACATTCAAGCCGCAAACCGCGCCCTGGCCCGCATACGAAGCCAATTCGGCCCCGACGCCGTTCTCCGCATTCGCCCCGCCGACGCCCACCTTCCGGAGTCTCGCTTCGAACTCGTGCGCCTCGACGAGATCGCCGTCCCCTGCCCCGAGGAGACCTCTTCTCGTCCCGCTATTCGCCGCTTCTTCCCCACCCCCATCCATCTGCATCGATGTCCCGACGCCCCGATCCGCGCCGGTCCCCACACCGTCTCCGGCGGCTGGTGGATCCGCGAAGTCCACCGCGACTACCTGCTGGCGTCGTTGGGCGATCGCCTGTTGTGGGTATTTTACGACCACCGCCGCAAGCGCTGGTATTTGCATGGAGAATTTTGAAGGTTTTTGATTGGTTGGAGGACCCCTCCGCCTCGTATTCACTCGGCACCTCCCCACTCGTGCCTCGTGGGGAGGCTCAATTGCTTGTATCCACGTCTTTTACCCTGCGTCGCGAACCCAGGGGTGCGGGGAAGAGCAATAGATCCTCCCCGTGACGAAGGAACGGGGAGGTGCCGAGGCCCAGCCGTAGGCTGGAGCCGAGGCGGAGGGGTCCCACGCACGCCCGGAGTTGGCATTATGTATTCTCCTTTGTTCACCAAATCCAACTACTCCTTTCTCGAAGGAGCAAGCCACCCGGAGGAGCTCGTCGCCCGGGCCGACGAGCTCGGTCTGTCCGCTCTGGCGCTGACCGACCGCGACGGGCTCTACGGAGTGGTCCGCGCCCACGTCGAGGCAAAAAGCCGCGATCTACGCCTCCTCGCGGGCTCCCAGATCACCGTCGACGACGGCTCCACCATCGTGCTTCTGGCCACCAGCTACGAGGGCTACAAAAACCTCTCCCGTCTCATCACCATCGGCAGACGGCGCTCCGAAAAGGGCTCCTCTCAGGTCACCTGGACCGAGATCTGCGATCATGCCCCGGACCTCATCGCCCTGTGGGGCGGACGGCAGAGCCTGCTCACCGCCGGCGAATGTCCCGACGAAGTCGTCCACGCTCTTTGCGACGCCTTCGACGATCGCCTCTACGCCATGATCACCCGTCATTTTACGGCCCGCGAAGACGCCCGCCGCGCCCTCGTCCTCGCAAGAGCCGAGCGCTTCGGTCTGCCCACGGTGGCCTGTGTGGAGGTCCTCTACCACCGCCGACAGCGTCGCCCTCTCCAGGATGTATTGACCTCCATTCGCCAGGGCGTCCCCCTCGACGAGGCCGCCCCTCTTCTTCGCCCCAACGCCGAGCACCTGCTCGCCACCCCCGACGACTTCGCCCGCCGCTTCAAAGATCACCCCGACGCCATGGGTCGCACCCTCGAGATCGCCTCTCGCTGCCGCTTCTCCATGGACGACCTTCGCTACACCTACCCCAGAGGCAATATCCCCGAAGGCCACGACCACAATAGCTGGCTTCGCCACCTCACCCTGCACGGCGCCACATGGCGCTACGGCTCTCCCATCCCCTCTGATGTCCAGGACCAACTGGTCCGTGAATTCACCGTCATCGAGGAGCTCGACTATGCCGGCTATTTTCTGACCATGAAGGAGATCGTCGACTACTGCACGGACCACGGCATCTTATGTCAGGGTCGAGGATCGGCGGCGAACTCCGCCGTCTGCTACTGCCTGGGGATCACCTCCGTCGACCCCCTGAAGATGGATCTGCTCTTCGAGCGCTTCATCTCCCGCGAACGCGCCGAGCCCCCGGATATCGACCTCGACATCGCCCACCAGCGCCGAGAGGAGGTCATCCAGCACGTCTATGAAAGCTACGGGCGCGGGCGCGCCGCCATGGTGGCAAACGTCATTCGCTACCGCCCGAAGTCGGCGCTCAGAGATGTCGGAAAAACCCTGGGATTGGCCGACTCCGCCGTCGATCGCCTGGCCCGTCTCCTCTCGCGCCGAAGTGAATTCCCCGACCAGATCTGGGAGCGGGCCGACCTCGACCCCCACACCCCTCGCCACCGCCACCTGCGTACGCTGGTGGAACAGATCCTGGACTTTCCCCGCCATCTCTCCATCCATCCCGGAGGCTTTATCCTCTGCGACGATCCAGTCTCTCACATCGTCCCCGTAGAAAACGCCTCCATGGAGGATCGCACCGTCATCCAGTGGGACAAATACGACGTGGAGGCCATGGAACTCTTCAAGGTCGATCTTCTGGGACTGGGCGCTCTCACTCAGCTCGACGAGGCCTTTCGCCTCCTTCGCACTCACAGATCCATCGACCTCGACATGGCCCGACTCCCCGTCGACGACCCGGCCACCTACGATATGATCTGCGACGCCGACACCCTGGGGGTCTTCCAGATCGAAAGCCGCGCCCAGATGTCAATGCTCCCCCGCCTACGCCCCCGCTGCTACTACGATCTGGTCATCCAGATCAGCATCATCCGCCCCGGCCCCATCACGGGCGATATGGTCCACCCTTATCTTCGCAGGCGCCAGGGAAAAGAACCCATCGAATATCCCCACCCCGACCTGGCTCCGGTGCTCGAGAAGACCCTGGGCATCCCCCTCTTCCAGGAGCAGGTGATGCGCCTCGCCATCGTCGCCGCCGACTACACCCCGGGAGAGGCGGACCAGCTTCGACGCGATATGGGCGCCTGGCGTGCTCACGGCAAGATCGAGCGCCACCGCCACCGCCTCATCTCCAGGATGCAGAAAAATGGCATCGAGCCCGAATTCGCCGAGCGCATCTTCCACCAGATTCAGGGCTTCGCCGACTACGGCTTTCCCGAAAGCCACGCCGCAAGCTTCGCGCTGATTGCCTATGCCACCGCCTATCTTCGCTGCCACCACCCCGCCGTCTTCACCTGCTCTTTATTGAACGCTCAGCCCATGGGCTTTTATAGCCCCGCCACCATCGTCGAGGATGCCCGTCGACGGGGAATCGAGGTGCGTCCCATCGACGTCACC
>SLPW01000018.1 GCA_007131755.1 Myxococcales bacterium
CCAATCGTTGCCCAATTCCACCAGCGCCCGGGAGCGCTCCTTCGCATCATCCAAACTGCGAATCAATTTCAGCCGCGCTTCCACCACGTCCTGCGCTTCTCCTACCTCGGCCACCACCCGCAGCAATCCCTTCAGCGCTTCCTTGTCATCCGGCGTCTTCACAAGGGCCTTTTCAAAGGACACCTTTGCATCCTCGTACTGCTCCAACGCCTCCTGCAGCTCTCCCATTCGTCGATACATCGCCCCGATCTCCTCGGTGCGCATCTGTGACTTGTGGTTGAGCAGCACTTCGCGCGCCACCGTAAGCCCCTCCTCGTAGCGCTCATTCTTCATCAATAAATGAGACAATTTGCGGGCCACTGCTCCGTCGCGCGGCTCCATCTCGTGGGCCCGATCGTAGGCATCCATGGCCTCGTCGATCCGATCCGTACGCTCGTAGGCATCCCCCAGGCGGTGATATAGCCACAGGTTCTGATCGCAGGATCGGCCACAATCGTCGCGCTCCAGGCACTCTTCGAGCACCAGCCGCGCCTTGTCCACCTCTTGCTCTTGCAGAAGTGACTCTACTTCCTCTTGTACCTCGGCGAACTCCGGCCATGGATCGCCGAACTCGAGACCCTCGGCCAACTCCCGGACTTCTTTCATCTTCCGCTCCCTGTGCCACCGACGCGGCACCTTTGGAAATGCTCTTTCTATGGCGAGTCGAATTCCGCTTCTAAGACCACCATCTTAGAGTGGCCACCCCGCACGTCAACCACCTGTCGAGCTCTGACCTCTCCGCGCTGACGAAGCGTCAACTCGTGGCGCCCCTCGGCAAGGGTCACTTCCTGGCGTGTCCGGTCCGAGATCTCCCTTCCATCCACGTATAACGTCCCCCAGGGAATCAAGGTCACCGTCACCGTACCCTGCCTCGGACGGGCCGGTCGAGAGTCGGCGGCTGCCCTGGCCTGGGCTGCCTTCTTCTCCAACTGTTCTTCGAAATGATCGGCCTTGTCCCTGCCAGCCGCGACGGCCCCGTCGACACGCTGCTTGCCACGGAGGACGCTTTGCTCGATCACCGCCGACGCCTGTGGCTCCTCCTCATCGGTCTGCTGTGCTACTTCTTCGTCGATCTCCTGCACCGGCTCCTGCACCGCCCCCGACTCATCTCGATCCGACGGCGTCTGTGACGACGGCTCACCGGACGAGATCAGGACGATGACAACGGCAGCGGAAAAGATGATGAGCGACATCGACACCAGCAGCACCGCCCAGATTGGAACTCCGCCCTGCCCACTTCTTTCCCTCAGCGACTGCCTGTCCACCAACTGCTCCGTCGACAATTGTTCGCGACTTGCCGACCGCTGCCGCCCTTCGTCCAACGGCATCGGCATCGTCGACTCTTCTTTGAATGATGCCTGCGCCGATTGCCCGGGCCCCTGCGCGCCGACCGCTTTCGCTTCCTCACTTTTCCCATACATCACGGTCTCACGCTCTTCCTCGTCACTATCGAAGAGGGTCTTCGCCCCTTTTCCCTTGCCACCGGCACGAGCCTTGAGGACGGCCCCCAGTTTTTCCGTCGGATGACCCATACCGGACAGCGCGAAGGCCGCCGTCTCCGCCGTGTCCTCCTCAGCGCACTCTCCACCGGATCCCCCCTGGCGATCGAAGCCCTGCTGGCGTTCCGGTCTCCCCTGAGCCCCCCGTCCACACTCACCCAGCGTGTCTTCGAGTGCCTCCACGAAGTCGATAACCCGCGCGAAGCGATACTCCGGCGACTTCTCCAGGGCGCGCAAAAAGGCGTCCTCGAACTCCGCCGTCACCTCCAACTCCGGCCGATAGGTTCGAAGCGGCAACACTCGGTCGTTGACATGGCGCATCGCCGTCTCCATCGGCGCGCCGGCCCGAAAGGGATTGCGCCCCGTGAGCATCCGATAGCCCACCACGGCCAATACGTATTGATCGACCCGCCCATCCAATTCGCGCCCCAGGATCTGCTCTGGCGCCATATACTGAGGGGTGCCGATCATCATCCCCGTACGCGTCAGGTCCGTCTCCCTGCTCAGTTGCCCTCGAAGGGCCTTGGCGATCCCGAAGTCGATGACCTTGACGAAGTCCTCTTTTCCCGCCCTCTCGATGAGCATGATATTCTTGGGTTTGATATCTCGATGCACCAACCCCAGTGAGTGCGCATCCTGCAGACTCGCCGCCGTCTGCTTCATAATCGAGACGGCCCTCTTGATCTCGAGGGTTTTCTCCCGCTCCAGCACCTCGTGCAGCGTACAACCGTCGAGAAATTCCGTGGCCAGAAATAAAAACCCCGTCTTCTCGTCCACCCCGAAGTCGTATAGCACCAGGCTATTTGGATGAGTCAGCCGCGAGGTCGCCCGAGCCTCGGCGCGAAACCGCTTCTCCACCGCCTCGTTCGTACTCCTTGCGGGCAACATGATCTTGACCGCACAGCGCCGCCCCACCGATAGCTGCGTCGCCTCGAAGACCGCCCCATATCCCCCCTGGCCGATCATCTGCTCCAGCCGAAACCGCTCCGCCAACACATCGCCTTCCAACTCCTCAAGCCGCATCGTCGACCCCTCGCTCGCGTCACGGCACCCAAACCGCCCGGCGCCTCCAACCTGCACACCAACGCGATCCGCCACTTCACGCACCCTGCAAGACGCAAACTGCGGCGCTCCACTGCGCGCCCCTCGTCCCCACTACGGCTTTCGACTTCGGACTCGGATCAACTTTCCATGCTATCATCCCCCGCCATCGTTGCAACCCCTTCCCATTTCGCTGAGTTTGATCGGTTTCCGTCGGTAGTAGGTAGTAGTTCCCTGGCCCGGGCCCCGGCCCAAGCCCTGGCCCGCCGTTCGCAGTGATTTCTTACCGGAGGCCTTGCCCCGCCCTCCGTGATCACCATTGACCCCAACCCTCATGGACGGCGCGAAATAATAGCGGGCCGGGGACAGGGCTCGGACCAGGGCCAGGGTGTAGCCTCGACCACTTTGAGTCCTACAACCGATCAAGTTGCAACCCCTTCCCTTTCCGCCCTCTGATCCCCGACTCCCGACCTCCGTCGCTTGCCTCCCGATTTCGGCAATAACCTCCCATGGCGCGGCGCGAATAAGAAGGCCAGCAGATACAATATCCCTCCCACCACCACGATCGCCCCTGCCGCAGACGTATTGAAGGCGATCGCCGCATACATCCCCAGCCAGCAGGAGGCCACGGCGTGGGAAATCGCAATGGCGATCATCACCACCAGCCGGTCCGCCAGAAGATGGGCCGTCGCCCCGGGCACGATGATGAGGGCGATCACCAAAATCGCCCCCACGGCTTCGAACCCCGCCACCACCGTCACCGTCACGGACGTCATCAACCCGTAATTCACCAGCGTCACCGGAATGCCTATGGCCGCCGCAAAGCGGGGGTCGAAGCTGCTCACCGCCAGCCATCGATAGAAGAGCACCACCAATAAGAGCACCGCCGGCACCACCGTCACCACCAGCCAGATCGTCTGATCCGTCACCCCCAAAACGTCGCCGAATAACAGGCACTCCGTATCGATATGGGCGTCTCGCATCACCGTGCTCAACAGGATGACACCCACGGCAAAAAATGACGTAAAGACGATACCGATCGCCGCATCGGAGCGGATATTCGGCCGACTCGCCAGCGTTTCGATGGATAGCGCCGACAACAATCCCACCACCACGGCACCTGTGAGCAACACCGGAGCGTCCAATGAACCGCTGATGAGGAAGGCAGCGGCGATTCCCGGAAGCGCCACATGGGCCAGCGCATCCGCCAGAAGACTCATGCGCCGAAGATATAAGAAGACCCCCAGCACGGCGCAGCCGATGGCCACCATATGGACGGTCAACATCCCCCGCCACATCCAATCTCCCACCTGCCACGGCCCGGCGACCCACTCCACCAATCCCATCACGCTGTCCCTCCCTCTGCTCTGGCGCGACGCTGACGGCGAAGCCACAGCCACAGCAATCCACCGTGAGGACCGAAGAATAGGGCGAGAACGAAAAATGCCGTCGCCGCCAGCACCATCGCCGGACCGGTCGCCACTCCTTCAAAGACATAGGACGTCAGCGCCCCAAGAAAACCGCTCACCGCTCCCAGCCCCACCGACCAGGCGATGACCCCCGTGAGCCTGCCCGACATAAAGCGGCCCGCCGACGGCGGTATGATCAGCATCGCCGCCACCAGGATTACCCCCACAGACTGGATGGACAGCACCACCGCCACCGACAGCGCTCCCAACAACCCGATCTCCATCGCCGGGGTGTTGATCCCCACCGCCCGGGCATAGCCCTCGTCGAAGGTCAAGATCGCCAGAGGGCGAAAAAATACCGCCACGGCAATACACAGCGCCGCTCCGGCGGTGGCCAGCACCCAGAACTCACCGGGCGTCACCCCGGCGGCCCGCCCGAACAAAAAGCTCTCCAGCCCCGCCTGACGCCCCGTCTCCAGCCCCTGGATATAGGTCAAGAGCACGATCCCGACGCCGAAAAAGACGGACAATACGATTCCGATCGCCGCATCCCTTCGAACTCTCGGCCCCCGACTGAACAACCCCACCGTCAGCGCCCCCAACCCACCGCTCACCAGCGCCCCCACCAGAAGCGCCACCGAGTTGTGGAGCTCGCCACTGATGCCAATCCCCCGACCCTCGAGCCACACCAGCACCAGAAACGCCCCTGCCACCCCCGGAAGCGTGGCATGACCCGTGGCATCGCCGATGAGCGAAAATCCCCGCAATACCAGAAAGGTCCCCACCAACCCGCACACAACCCCCACCAGCACCGACGCCCCCAGCGCATAGGGCACAAACCCGTACTGGAAAGTCAAAAACTCCAGCGCCCGCTCAATGTAGATATTCTCGCTCACTTCTTACCTGGATGCCGCCCGGATACCTTACAACCTCACCTGCGCCGTCAACACAACAAGATGGCTCGCCCAACCACCACCCAACCACCCAACCACCCAACTACCCACCACCCAACCACCCAACCACCCAACCACCCAACCACCTAACCACCTGCCTTTTCACCTTTCACAATCGCCACCCGCCCACCGTAGGTGGCCCTCAAATTCTCCTCCGTAAACACATCCTCCGTCGGTCCACAGGCCACGACCTCGCGGTTGAGCAAAATAAGCTCGTCGAAATACTCGGGCACCGTCACCAGGTCGTGGTGAACGACGAGCACCGTCTTGCCGTCGTCTCGAAGTCTTCTAAGCACCTCCATAATCGCCGATTCCGTGGACGCATCCACCCCGGCGAAGGGCTCGTCGAGCACGAAGAGATCGCCGCCCTGGGCCAGCGCCCGCGCCAGAAATACGCGCTGTCGCTGGCCTCCCGACAGCGCACCGATCTGGCGGTGGCGAAGGTCCGTGATGTCCACCGCCTCCATGGCCTCTTCGACGGCCCGGCGTTCTTTCTTTTTGAATCTTCCCAGAAGGCCCATGGACTTAAAGCGCCCCTGGCGCACCACCTCTTCGGCGGTGATCGGAAAATCCCAATCCACGGCGCCGCGCTGAGGCACGTAGGTCATCCGTCGTCGGCCCACCTCGGCGGAATCACCGAAGATGGAGATTTCGCCGCCATCGGGCCGCTTCGCCCCCACGATTGCCTTGATGAGCGTCGACTTTCCCGCTCCGTTCGGACCCACCACGCCTACCAGCGATCCGGCGGGAAGAGTAAACTTCGCGTCCTTGACCGCCACTTCTTCGCCATAGGAGAGCCTGAGCTCTCGCACGGCCACTGCCGGCTGATTCATGCGTCGTCCCCTTCCTCCGCCTCCGGGGCGACCACCGGGACGCCGGCAAATTCCTCGTAATCTCCGCCCAGCGCCTCGGTGATGATCTTCACATTGGCCTGCACCATTCCCACATAGGTATGAGCCCCCGAGTCCTCGGGCCCGACGCTATCCGAATAAAGAGGTCCCACCCGCGCGGCCCCCGTCTCTCGAGCCACCTGCTCGATGAGGTCCGGATTTACGGAGGTCTCCGTAAATACCGCCGGCGCCTCCGTCTCGTGCACAAGTTCGATGACGTTGATCACGTCTCGCTGGCTGGCCTCTTGCTCCGTACTAAGTCCTTGAACGGCCTCCACACGCACGTCATAGGCGCGCCCGAAATAATTGAAGGCGTCGTGACTCGTAATGAGCACGCGCCGCCCCTCGGGCACCGTCGCCATCCGAGCGGTGACCCATTCGTCGAGTTCGGCCAACGTAGCGTCGTACTCGGCCTGGCGACGGCGGATATATTCGACGGCCTCCTCGTCGTCCCCCGCCAATTCCACCAGCCCCTGGGCCACCTCTTCGTTCACCTTGCGCCACATGGACACATCGAACCAAACGTGGGGATCGATGGCACCCTCGACGCGGATCAGGCCTCCCTCGTCGATGGCATCGCCACCGACGATGATCGGACGCTCCCCGCCGGCATTTCTCACAAGGCTCTCCATCCACCCCTCGAGCAGGAGTCCGTTCATCACCACGGCGTCGCTCTCCGCCACCAGCCGCGCATCCCCCGGCGTCGGCTGATAGACGTGCGGATCGGCTCCCACACTGACGAGACCGTGCACCCGCACATGCTCCCCGCCGAGCTGCTCCACCAGGTCCTCCAGCATCGTCGTCGTCGCCACCACGTCCAGCTTGTCATCCCCCGTGGTCGGATTGTTGGAATCGCAGCCCCACAGCCCGAACGCCGCCACCAGGGCCACCAATAGGACCGCCGCGTATTTTCTCTTACCCATCGCTCTTCTCCTCGAATCGAATTCGGCCCGGACTCCCGACCCCACCAACAATATTAGGCACAACACCGCAACCGGTTAACCGACCCACCGAATAACTTTAGGCAACCCTAAACAGTTCCCGCGAGAAGTCAACAGACATACACCGCACACCCCATCTTTCCCGACACCGACACCGAGACCGCTCCTTGTTTCCTCTCCACATTGACGTATGATTATCACCAGCAAGATACGTCACCACACCACGAGAGCAGAGGCGATGAAAAAAAAGCTCACGTTGCGAATGGACGAAAGGACCATCCAGCGCGCAAAGCGATATGCCGAGCAGAGGGGAATCTCGGTGTCGAAGTTGGTGGAGAATTTTTTCGCCGCCCTCGAGAGTCAAGATGGTGAGCCAATCGAAATGTCGCCACTGGTAAGCGAGTTGTGGGGAACCCTGGAGGATGTCGACGTATCGGAAGACGACTATCGAAAACATCTCGAGGACAAGTACCTGTGAACGCTCTGGTCGACACCAACGTATGGCTGGACGTCTTTCTCGCTCGCGAACCTTTTGCCACCACATCGGGCCGCGCCATCAGCATCCTCGACGGTCCGGAATACGGACTCTTCGCCGGGGCGACGACAATGACCACGATTTTCTATCTGGTCGAAAAATACCGGGGACGAACGACGGCGTTCCGAAAGCTCCGCTCTTTGCTCGACCGATGTCGCATCGCCCCCGTCGACGAATCGGTTCTCGGAGCCGCTCTGAAAGTCGACTTCGACGACTACGAAGATGCCGTTCTCCACGCCACGGCCGACGCTGCGGGGCTCGAAGCAATTCTCACTCGAAACCCGGGCGATTTCGCCGGCGCATCTCTCCGTATTTTCACACCCGAAGAATTCGTGGCCATTCAGAAGTCCTAGCTAACTGCCCCTACCCCGCAAATCACTTCACAACCTCTTCCGGCACCATTCGAAACGCTTCGACGCCCAACCCGAGTTCGCCATGGGTGTTGCTGCCCCAGCACCACAGGGTGCCGTCGCCTCGCACTCCACAGGTGTGGCCACCACCGCTCAACCAATCGCCCGCTGCCGTGACGCCTTCCCAGTCCGCGTCACTTCCTACCTGTTTCGGTGTGCTTCGAGCCGATCCATCGCCCAATCCGAGTTCGCCATTGGCATTCCAGCCCCAGCACCACAGCGTGCCATCGCCGCGCACTCCACAACTGTGGCCAACGCCCGGGGAGACCTGTTTCCAGTCCGTATAGCTTCCCACTTGTGCCGGTGCTCTTCTCTCCGACGTATCGCCCAGACCCAGTTGGCCTTGTGAGCCTGCCCCCCAACACCACAGGGTGCCATTGGAGCGCAGCCCACAGGTATAGCCCCCGAAGTAGAGATCGTCGCTTACGGAGACGCTCACCCAGTCCGTGTCACTGCCTACCCGGGCCGGGGTTTTTCGAGACGTGGTTCGATACCAATGCTCTCCCAACCCTAGCTGGCCATCCGAGAACGAGCCCCAGCACCATAGCGTGCCATCGCCGCGCACCCCGCAGGTGTGACCTGTCCCGGCAGAGACGCTTTCCCAATCCCCCTCATCGCCCACCTGTTCCGGCTCTTTTCGATTCGTCGTATCGCCCAAGCCGAGCTTACCTCGGGAGCCCGAGCCCCAGCACCACAGGGTGCCATCCAATCTCACTCCACAGCTATGCCATCCACCTGCAGAGACGCTCGCCCAGTCTTCGTCACTTCCCACCTGTCCGGGCGTCAATCGATCCGACTCATCGCCATGACCGAGTGGGCCGCTGCCACCCGAACCCCAACACCACAGGGTGCCGTCGGATCGCAGCCCACAACTGTGGCCGGCGCCGGTCGCGACGTCTTCCCAGTCCATATCATCCCCCACCCGCTCGGGCATAATTCGACTCGACTCATCGCCCAGCCCCAGGCGGCCGTTCTGGCCCTGACCCCAACACCACAGACCGCCCTCTTCACCGACCCCACAGGTATGGGACCTGCCTGTGGCGATGCTCTTCCACTGGCTGTCGAATTCTACCTCTTCCGGCGTCGTGCGACTCGGTGGATCGCCCAGCCCGAGCTGGCCAAAATCGCCTCGGCCCCAGCACCATCGTGTGTCGTCGGCTCGCACTCCACAGGTGTGGGTACTGCCTGCCGAGACATACTCCCAGTCCGCTTCGCCTCCCACCTCGTCCGGTGTCAATCGAGTCCCGTCGTCACCCAGTCCGAGCCGGCCGTAGTAGCCTGTCCCCCAGCACCACAGGGCCCCGTCATCTCTCACTCCACATGTGTGAAATCCGCCTGCAGACACGCTCTCCCAATCCGTATCACTTCCCACCTGTTTTGGTTCCTTCGTGTCCCCTAGCTCCTCGATCTCCAGTCCGAGCTGACCATTGAGGCCCTGACCCCAGCACCACAGCGTTCCCCCTTCGCGCACCCCACAGGCATGAACTTCGCCTGTGGACACACCTTCCCAATCCGAATCACTACCCGCCTGTATGGGTGTGACTCGATGATTCGAATTGGGCAGCCCATGCTGGCATATTGATCCCCGGCCCCAACACCACAGCGTTCCGTCCACTTTCACTCCATAGGAATGGGAACCACCAGCCGAAACACTTTCCCAATCGGTTGCGCTCCCCACCTGTTCGGGCCTTACTCGATCCGATTCGTCACCCACCCCGAGGCGGCCATACTCGCCACGACCCCAGCACCACAGCGTTCCGTCTTCGCGCACCCCGCAGGTATGTGAACTGCCTGCCGAGACGCCCTCCCAGTCCGTGCCGCTTCCCACCTGCTCCGGCGTCAATCGATCCGATTCATCGCCCACTCCGAGGCGGCCATTCGCACCCGAGCCCCAACACCACAGGGTGCCGTCTGTCCGCACTCCACAGCTATGGCTGGCGCCCGCCGACACGCTCTTCCACTGCGCACTACTCCCCACCTGCTTCGGCGTCCCGCGATACGACTCGTCGCCCAACCCGAGGCGGCCATTCACACCCCAACCCCAGCACCACAGGGTGCCCTCTGTTCGCACTTCACAGGTATGACGAGACCCTGCGGAAACCACCGCCTCCTGGTCCTCAGAAGTCGTCGTGTCCACCGTCCAACTCCAGCTTGCGCTGGCATCGTCCCCCGAATCGGACGCAATGACCACAAAGGTATAATCGTCGCTTGCCAGGTCCGTATATCCATGACCGGACTCACAGCTCGTCGCCGGTTCGATCGTACCTTGAGATTGGCCGATCAACTCACAGCTAAACTCGCACTCCTCCCTGGAACACTCAAAATCAAAGCTCGCCCAGGTCTCATCCGTCGGGTCCTCCGGACCGGAGAGGATTTTCACCTCCAGCGGCTCCGGTGTCTCCTCGTTCTCCTCGGTGGGAGCCAATGTACCCGGCTCCTCATCGGAACCACAGCCTCCCATCAACACCGCTGCGGAGACGATCAACAACACAAACCAGCGTTGAAAAAATAGCGCCATCATAAAAATCCTCCGGCGAAGGTGTAAGAATTATTTCACCCGAAGTAAGCGCTGCAAAATTGACGCCAAACACCTCAGACGGAGGGGCCGTCGCACACCCCATACCCCCATCGAAGGCAATTGACCCTCCCCGCAAGCGGGGAGGTGCCGAGCGCGCCTTATAGCGCGAGGCGGAGGGGGCGTCGCACACCCCATACCCCCATCGAAGGCAATTGCCCCCCTCAAATCCCCAGCCGGCTCGGTCGTCCCGCGAGCCCCGCCTGATAGCGAAGCTCCAGATATTCGTCGGAATGCGCAAGTTCGATGAGGTCTTGCACCACCTCGTGGTTCTTCAGCCTTCGCTGCGTGGCCTCCTCGCCGACGGGCAGATTCCAGCCCGACAGGCGTAGCAATCCGCTTCCCGCCGCCGCCAGATCGCCGCTGAGCAACAATCCAGCGCGGGCGGCGAAGCCCTCCAGCCTTCGGCCCCATGCCTCGCAGTGGCAGTCCACCAGATTCTCCACCTCGCAGGCCTCGATGGCGGCCACGATGTCGCGCCTTCGCTTCATATCGAAGGGGCTCGACACCTGGTTTGCCATCTCCTGGCTCGCCACGTCCAACCGCTCCGTAAAGCCCTGCCCCGTCTCGCGGTACAAGACCCCTTCGAGGAGGTGCCACACCCGGCGGCCGTCGACGGCCATCAGCGCCGGCAGTCCACTCCACACAATTGCCGCACAATAGCCGGCGATGAACCGCCTCTCGGCGCCCGACAACTGCTCCAACAGCTCGCTGTTGATCCAGATCGTCGGCGTCTTTCCACAGAATACCATCGGGTGCTCTGGTCCGCTGTCGCCCAGATAGAACTTGAATCGCAGCACACCAAAGGCGATGAGCGCCGCCTTCAGATCGTCGTAAAAGGGCTCCTCGGCGCCAGACTTTATCCGGTAGCCGTCCAGAGCCTTTCGCTGCGGCAACTCCTCGCTGAAGACCTTCTCCACCAGCGGCATCGCCGTATGCAGCAAATCAAAGAGCCCTTCTCCCAATTCATCGGGCATCAATTGGTGCTCCACGACGCCGGCATCGAGCGTACGCGTCGGGTGAACCTTGCCGGTGGGATCGGCATTTTCCACCTTACAACCCAGCATCTTCAGCGTCTGACGTGCAACTCTCAGCCGATCGTGGGCGTTGGCGCGCTCGAAGAGAGTCTCCATGCCCCGATAATTGGCCGGCTCGAAGGGCTCGCGGCGGATCAACTCCCGAAACGCCTCCATCGCCTTCGGCTCCCGCCCCGCCATTCGCGCAAGACACACCGCCCGACGCCGCTCGTAGTAGACGCGCTCGTCATGGTCCTCAGCACAGAGCTCCACGACGCGGTCGAAGAGATTATAGGCGTCCTCAGCGTGTCCCAACTCCTCGTCCGCCGCCTCGGCAGCACGAGCCAGAAGCCGGGCTTTATTGTCGTCTGCCGTGGCGTTGGCCAAGGTCTTCAACTGCTCGATGCAGTCCTCCGTCTCCATGGCCTCCGCCGCCAGATCGATGAGCACGTCCAGATCGGGCTTCGAGCCCGGAAAGGCACGCACGATGCGCCACTGATGAGTATAGGCGCGGTCCACGTCGCCCAATCCGG
>SLPW01000296.1 GCA_007131755.1 Myxococcales bacterium
CCGACTTTAAATTCCTCTTTTGCTGTTCGTTGTTGTTTGGAGCCTCGCCAGATTCCTTCGAAACCCTGACGAGTTACGCATGAGCCTCCCTGGCCTCCCGAAGAAATTGGCTAATAGTCAGCCAATCAAGTTGGGGAGGGGTTTCGTGCTGGGGCGCGACACCGAGTTCGAGAACGAGAACGAGGTTAATTGACCTCAGCTCTTCAGGATTTCTTCGAGGAGGATGTCCTCGAGTTCGTCGAGGCGGCGCAATCGGGCGGCGAGATCGGGGCGGGCGAAGACGCGGATTTTCTTGACGACGGAGATGAAGTCGTCGTGGATTCCGGCGACGACGCGGGAGAGTTCGTGGAGGGCGTAGAACCGCTGGCCGGAGGCACGGGGGTAGACGACGTCGATGGTCTCCGGTTCGTCTTTGTCGCGGGGTGGAATATCGATGATCAGCGAGGCCGGGTGAAGGGATTGACCGATGGCAGATCCGAGGCGGGCGGTCAGCCGAGAGGTCAGATCGAAGAGGGTGCTACGGTCCATGTGGTAGATGCGGTTGTAGGCGTGGCGCTTTTCGGCCTCCACATATGCCCTGCTGTAGGTGGCGATGCGCTTGAATAACTGACGATGTCCGGGCTGGAGGCCGTCGAGGAGACAGCGGGTGGTGCTCTGGGTAGGGGTCTGGTCGAGGAGCCAGCTCAAGAACGAATCGTCATCGTGGCTCAAGAGGGCGTCGAGCAGGTGGTCGGGGTCGACGTTGGTTCGGCTGTGAAAGGCGGCGATGGCGTTTTCCACCATGGCGCTGGCGGCGCGCACGGTATGATGCCAGTAGACCTCGCTGAACATGGTGTAGCGAGCGAAGACGAACATCTCGGCGGGGACCTTTCCCTTGGCGGCGATGGCGATGCGGTCCTCGTCGGCGGACAGGGTCAGACTGGTCAGAAGGCGTTCGCGGTCAAAAGTTCGGCCGTAGGGGACGCCCATATGGTGGCTGTCGCGCTCGAGATAGTCCATCTTGTCGGCGTCGATGGTGCCGGAGATGATGGAGTGGAGGAGTTGGTCCACCCGGTGGGGCTCGTCTCCGAGATCCCCGGTACATAGGGCGATGACGCGCCGGGGGCGTACGTTCCAATCGTCGCGCAGGAGATCGCCGATCGGGGCCTCACCTCGAAGGGCGGAGATGTTGCCGAGGATGATCTCTGCGCCGACCTCCTCGTGGCGCGGTGTATCCTCGCCCTTCAGGTGTAAGGCCTCCAGGCTGTGGGCGAAGGGATAGTGGCCGATGTCGTGAAGGAGCCCGGCGGCCAGCACGGTGAGGAGATCCTCCTCGGTGACCGAATCTGCGAAGGCCGGTTCGTGAAGAAGGCTGAGGACGAAGCGTCGAGTATAGTCGAAGACGCCCAGAGAATGCTCGAAGCGGGTGTGGATCGCCCCGGGGTATAAGTAGTGGCTGGGGCCGAGCATGCGCACTCGGCGCAGGCGCTGAAAAGCGGGATGGTCGATGATGCGCTGTACTCTGCGCGTCAGGGGGACGTCGCGCAACTCGGGGATGCGCACCGATCCGGTGGGGGGAACGCCGGCGGCGAGTTCGGGAAGATCGAGAAACGGGGAATGAGACGGCGACATGACAGCTTGACACCAGAAGGGAGGGAGCGGAGCGTACCGGCGGGATTTATCGCCGATCATCTCGACTCTGTCCACTGCGAGGAGTTCAGTGACGATGAGCTATCAATTGTACATCAGCCGTGCCAGCCCGTATTCGAGCAAGATCGTCGCGCTTCTGGGATATACGGACCTGGAGCACCAGTTACGGATTCAGAATGCGGTCAACCGCTATACGGTGATTCGCCGGCTGACGGGCAAGACGATGGTGCCCGTTCTGCGTCGAGGAGAGTGGGCGATCAACGACTCCACAGAGATTGCGAAATACGCCATGGCGCGATCTGCCCGTCCCACATTGCCGATGCGCCCCTACGAGACGCTGGCCTGGTTTTTCGAGGATTTCGCCGATGAGTGGATGGTGCGGTGGATGGTCCATTCTCGCTGGCATCATCGAGAAGATGCCGAGCGGGCGGCGGAGTTGATCGGTCGGGAGTTGACCGGAAGAGTCCCGGTGGGGGCGAAGTTGTTGGGAAGGCAGGTGGCGAGGCTGTTGAGGCGGCAGGTGGAGTTATGGGGCGTTCGGCCCGGAAACGACAGGGCTCTCCACAATTCGTCGCTTCGGTGCCTGGAGGCGCTGGAGGCAGTGGTCTCCACGAGGCCGGCCTATCTCTTTGCCGACTATCCCACGGTGGCCGATTTCGCGATCTACGGGGCGTTGATCCAATATCAATCGGACCCCACGGGGAGACAGCGGCTGTATAATTACCCGGCCCTTCTGCGATATCTGCGAAGAATGGACGGAATGGCCGAAAGACCACCGACAGTGGAGAGCGTCCCCGGTGGAGAACGAGATATTCGGGAATTGCAGCCCCTCTTCGCAGAGATGATGGGGACCTATTGGCCGGTGATGGTGGCGAATTATCGCAACCGTTTTGCTGAGGTGGAAAGGCGCGACGTGGTGGCCGGGCTCGTGGACGGAAGCGAGTTCGCCTATCGGCAGTCCTCGTATCTCGAAAGGCGTCTGCAGTCGCTATTGGAGTTGGTCGATGGTGCCTACGCCTCGCGAGATCGCCTCTTCGGGGAGGCTGGGATGCGTATGGAGCGGGCTCTGGTGGGGCACATCGCCGAGCTGTGTGAGAGCGAGGCTGGACGCCGGCTGCTGCGTCAGTACCAGCATGTGGGGATGCATTGAGGATGGGATATCTCTGAGATGTTTGGGTAACCGTTCATCCACCCTCGCTGACCTCTCCGCTCCCATTGAGCCAAAGAACGGACACCCTCCCCGTTGGCGGATCTTAATTGCGCTTAAGTTTTTGGAATAAAGCATAGCATTGATGCACAACCCCGACTTCTCCGGCCGGCATCGGCATCGGCATCGACCTCGACCTCGGAATCGACCTCGACCTCGACCTCGGAATCGACCTCGACCTCGGAATCGACCTCGACCTCGGAATCGACCTCGGAATC